>CAYWSB010000021.1:0-53366 GCA_964460465.1 uncultured Geminicoccaceae bacterium
AGCGGCCGGAAATAACGCGAATTGGTTAAAAAGGGAGGTGTCCCCCTTCGCCCGCGCGCTCGAGGCTGCGGCGAGAGAGATGCTCCGTTTTGTGCCCAAAGGTAAAAAGGGGAGGTGTATCCTCTTGCCGCGAGCTAAGGTTCAAGCGGGTCTGGTCGCAAGTGATAAATACGGCAACCGTCGGCGGTCAGTGTCTGGTCACGAATGGAGATGTCCGCCTTAGCCATGAAGAAAGGTCAAGATAGCCTCGAGGACTCGATTTTCGATATTCATCGAATGGAACTCGGATCCAATGGCGCGTACAGCTCCTCAAGCCGCAGCCGACAGTTGGCGTAGTTTTCTGTCCCTTGCTCGAAACCAAACTCGACGCATTTCTCGTGCGCTTGCTCTCGGAGCTGTCGTCGCTCTTCGGCTGCTTGTCGCTCAGCAGTTGGTCCAAGGGTCGCATCTATCCACTGGCCTCCACAACTGGCGAGCCCGAGCGCCAGTGTCAACGCCGCGACACTTCGCATAGTTGTCCTCCGCTCGTAGTCGCACCTTGGGCATTCGTGGACACCTTCTTTTTTTGACCATTGGGCGAAAGGTCGGTCGTTCATGATGCTTCTGCCGGAGCGAGGTGTCGCTCGACTGGCATGCCGGTGACGGCAGCGTAGAGTACGTCAGGGTCGAGGTCGGCGCCGTTGCGCCAGGTTATGGTGCCGGATTCGGGGTTGGTGGTGACCTGGGCGACGTAGGTGGGGTCGGCCAGGGGGGCGAGGATGCCGGTGAAGTCGACCAGGGTGGCGATGTCGACTTCGCCTTCGATGCCGTCCTCGAAGCGGAGGTGGAGGCGGTGTTGGCCGAGGTGGCGGGCTTCGACGATGTCTTTCAGCATGGCGCTATTCCAGGGGGGCGATGCTCGGGAGCGGTCGCGGGTGTCGAGCATTCCCCATAAAGTAACGGTGGGGTGCGGGGAGGATCATCCTCCCCGCGTTTCTCTTCTTCCTTCCTACTCCACCGCCACCGCATCGGCCCAGGGGTTGATGACTTCGGCGGTGCCGTAGTGGTCGTTTTCGACGAGGTCGTGGAGGGTGGCGACGGGGCAGGCGAAGCGGTTGGGGTAGGCGACCGCACGGGCTGGGGTGGCGGCGAAGGCTTCGGCCAGGGTGTCTCGGATGTCTTCGGGGAGGTCGCGGTTGGTGGTGACGGTGCCGTCGCCGGCGACGTCGATGCGGCCTTGGGCGAAGGCTTCCTCGAGGGACATGTCGTAGTCGAAGACGAAGCTGAGGATTTGCAGGACGGCGGGCATGATCTTGCGGCCGCCGGAGGCGCCCAGCGCCAGGCGTTGGGTGTCGCTGGCGGCGATGACCGGGCACATGTTGGAAAGGGGGCGTCTGCCAGGCGCCATGGAGTTGGGCCGGCCGGGGCGGGGGTCGAACCACATGATGCCGTTGTTCATGAGGATGCCGGTGGAGGGGAGGACGACCTTCGCACCGAAGAGGGAGAGGAGGGTTTGGGTGAGGGAGACCATGTTGCCGGCTTGGTCGATCACCGCGAGGTGGCTGGTGCAGGACGGCGCCGGGCCGTCGACGGCGGCGTGGCCGTCCCGCGCCAGCCGGCGGGCATAGGCATCACGCAGGACGCGGGCGTAGGCGGTGAAGGCGGCGGCCTCGGGCCAGTCGCCATCGAAGCGCTCCGCTTCCAGCCCGGCCAGGCACTCGAGCAGGGTGCCGCCGGCATAGAGGCCGGGCATGGCGAAGACCTCGGCGGCCCCGTAGCGGGCGCGGAGCGGCTCGGTCATGGTCGCCCGATAGGCGGCAAGGTCGGCCGCGCCGAGCGGGCTTTCGAGCGCCGCGAGGTCGGCCGCGACGCGCTCGGCGAGGCCGCCGCGATAGAGGCTGTCGAGGCCCTCGCGGCCGAGCTGCGCCAGGCTCTCGGCCAGCGCCCCGAGCGGCAGCCGGGTGGCCGCACCGGTCGAGGCCGGCACCGGCGGCAGGCCGTCCGGCAGGTAGACGGCGGCACTGCCGGCGAAGTCGCGCAGGTCGCGGGCGGCGGTGGCGACCAGGAGGGCCGCGAACCAGTCGATCTCGAGGCCCTCGCGGGCGAGGCGCTCGGCCGGGGCGAGGAGCTGGGCGAGCGGCATTCGGCCGAAGCGCTCGTGGGCGAGGCCGAGTGCGGCGAGCCCGCCCGGCACGGCCATCGCCATGGGTCCCTTCAGGTTGCGGTCGCCGTCGACGGCGGGCCAGCCGAACAGGTCGCCGGCGGTGGCACCGGTGAGCGGATAGGCGGCGGGGTCGAGCCGCTGCGGGGCGACCATGCCGCCGTCCACGGCGTGCACGCGGCCGCTCTCGGCGCGCAGGACGAGCATGGTGGCACCACCGCCGATCCCGCTCATCCAGGGCTCGGCGGCGGCGAGCGCCATGGAGGTGGCGATGGCCGCGTCGACGGCATCGCCGCCGGCGCCCAGGACCTCGGCCCCGACCAGGGCGGCCTTCCTGTTCTGGGCGGCGACGACGCCTCGCTTGCCGCGGACGGCATGCTTGGCGAGCCGGGTGGTTTCGGCGAAGGCGGTCACTTGGGGAGGCTCCTCGGGCAACGAGCGCGGGCCGTCCCGCCCCTCGGGCGGTCCGCGGCGGTCGCCATCGCCCGCCGGGCCCGTGCGGGGCGGCACTCATAGGCCGGGCCAGCGGTGGCCGTCAAACTGGCGCGCTTTGCGGGGCACGGGGCGGCGCGGCCCCGCCGTTCCGGCGGCGGCCTCAGGCGGCCTGCAGCGGACCGGCCTGGCGGGCGCGCCAGAGCGCCATGGCGATGACCGCCAGCACCAGCGGCAGGGCCATGAGGTTCATCGGTTGCCAGCTCACCCATTCGTGCAGCGCCCCGCTGGCGGCGGCCGACACCGTGACGGCGGTGAACAGGCAAAGGTCGTTGAAGCCCTGCACCTTGGCCTTCTCGCTCGGCCGGTGCACCCGGGTCAGAAGGGTGGTGCCGCCGATGAACATGAAGTTCCAGCCGAGCCCCAGGAGGAAGAGCGAGGCCACGAAGTTGGCGAAGTCGATGCCGGCGACGTTGATGGCGATGCAGGCGGCCATGAGCACCCCGCCCGCGGCGATGATCCGCTCGACGCCGAACCGGGCGATCAGCGAGCCCGTGAAGAAGCTCGGTGCGAACATGCCGACGACGTGCCACTGGATGACCGTGGCGCTGTCGGCGAAGGCGAAGCCGCAGGCGAGCATGGCGAGGGGCGTCATGGTCATGAGGAGGTTCATCGTCACGTAGGCGACGAGGGCGGCGAAGAAGGCGGTGAGCGCCGTCGGCTGGCGGACGACCTGGAGCAGCGGCCGCGCCGGCTCGTCCGTGGCCCGCGCCGGCTGCATCGGCAGGTCGAGGAAGGTGAGCGTGAGGGTGGCGAAGAGGGCGACCACGGCGATCGCGAGGTAGCAGCCGGCGAAGACGAAGGGCGGGATGAGGTTCTGCGTCGCCTTGGCGAGCTCCGGGCCCATGAACCCGGCGACGAGGCCGCCGGCCATGACGAAGCCGATGGCGCGGGCGCGGGCGCCGAGCTTGTCGGCGGCGGCGCTGTGGTCGGCGGCGTCGGCAGCGGCGAAGCGGTAGTACTGGGAGAATGCCGAGAAGCCCCCGTAGAGCAGGCCGGCCGCGATGAACAGGCCGAAGCTCGCGTGGATCACCGCATAGGCGCCGAGCAGCCCCGAGGCGACGCCGAACAGCCCGCCGGTGACGAGGCCGGCGCGCCGGCCGAAGCGGCCCATGAACAGCGAGGCCGGGAAGGTGGCGAGCATGGTGCCGAGGAACTGCGCGGCCAGCGGCACCGTCGCCAGGGCCGGGCTGGGCGCGATCGTGAGACCGACCAGCCCGGAGGTGGTGATCAGGATGGTGTTGGCCATGAAGAAAAAGGCCTGGCAGGAGGCCAGGATCGCAACATTTCGAACGAGGGACGGTGTGCGCATGACGCCGTTCTTAGCCGGCGGGCCTGCGGCGCGGAACACCATAGATCGACACGGGAGCGAAAAATGACAGCGATCCGGATGGCATTTCTCGGCGGCGGCAGGCGGGCGTTCGGCCTCGGCCTTCTGCTCGCGATCATGCTCGGGGCCGGCCCGGCCCTGGCGCGCGGCTGCTTTCCGATCGCCGAGCAGGGCATCCCGGGCGTGCGGCTGGCCAGCCTGCCGGAAGGGGCGACGGTCGCCGTCACCTATCTCGGCCATTCGAGCTTCTGGATCGAGACCGCCGGCGGGGTGACCGCGATCACCGACTACAACGGCTATCACCGCGGCCCGGCGCTGCCCGTCGTCGTCACCATGAACAACGCCCACGGCACGCACTACACCAACGACCCGGACCCGGGCATCGCGCACGTGCTGCGCGGCTGGAACCCTGCCGGCGGCATCGCCGAGCACGACCTCGACGCGGGCGACCTGCGCGTGCGCAACATCCCGACCAGCGTGCACGGCCGGACCGGCGACCAGGCCAACTCCAACTCGATCTTCGTGTTCGAGGTCGAGGATCTCTGCATCGCGCATCTCGGCCACCTGCACCACGTGCTGACCGACCTGCATCTGGGCGAGCTCGGCATCATCGACATCCTGCTGGTGCCGATCGACGGCAGCTACACCATTGGCCAGGAGCTGATGCGCCAGGTGATCGCGCAGATCGGCCCGTCCATGGTCATCCCGATGCACTATTTCGGCCGGGCCTCGCTCGACCGGTTCCTGGCGCTGATGGCCGACGAGTGGGAGATCGTCGAGGTCGGCGGCACCACCGTGCACTACGATCGCCTGGGCCTGCCGCTGCGGCAGGTGCAGGTGCTCCAGCCGGTCCGCTTCTGAGTGACACCGCGGGGCCGCGGGTGCGGAACGGCGCCGGTCGACAGCGCCTCGGGGTCCGGCCGTTAAGGGTCGGGCCTATTCCGGTGCCCATTTCTTGCCGAGATTCCATGCTGCTGCGTGGAAACAACAAGATTAAATTTACCAGTTTTGGCCGACATCATGGTCATTTTAAATCAACGCCTTAGAGCGAGGCGCAAGCGAAAGACAATGGTTAAATTTCAACCTTCGACTGTCGCGACATGGTCTTGACCGATACCGCAGATCGATAGACGCGGGCTGCCGAAAACGAAAATAACGTGGGCAGGCAGAGCGCCTCCCCAATAATCGAAAGGGCAGCAGGAATGATGAAACGCGTGCATTGGGCGATGCCCGGCTTCTCGGCGCTGGCGATGCTGGCGCTGGCCGCCTGCGGCGGGGGTGGTGGTGGCGGTGGTGGCGGCGTCGGCGGCACGCCCTCGACCGGCAGCGGCGGCGCCGGCGGCGGTGGCGGCACGCCGCCACCCGTGGTCGACTTCGCCGTGCCGAACGCCTACGCCACGGCCGGCAGCGATACGCCGAACAAGCTCGGCACGCTGCACGTCTTCGGCGACAGCTATTCCGATACGAACTCCTGGGTGCGCTCCTGCGGCAGCGCCAACGTCAACAAGATCCTGCACTGCATCCCGCAGGGCCAGATGTGGTCCGAGCAGCTCGTGGCCGCTGCCGGCGGCGGCGCCTCGCTCAACAGCTATGCGCGTGACGGTGCCTCGACCGTGAACGGTGGCCTCTACGGCGACGCCACCAACGACTTCAAGACCCAGGTCGACCAGTTCGTCGGCGGCGCCAGCTACGGCGCGAACGATCTGACCGTGGTCTACATGGGCTACAACGACGTCAACATGCGCCAGGCCGGCGACCTCGGCCCCTCGATCGCCGAGTACGGCAACCAGGTGCAGCGGCTGATCGCCGGCGGGGCGACCGGTGGCGACCGGCGGCTGTTCCTCACCATCCTGCACGATTTCGGCACCACGCCGCACGACCCGTCCGGCTCGAAGACGCCGCGCACGCTGGTCATGAACGACGGCATCGCCGCGGTCGCCAACGGCAAGTCGCACGTCGTCCCGGTCGACATGTTCACGGTGTTCAACCGGATCAAGGCGGACCCGGCGCGCTACGGCCTCACCAACGTCACCGCCGTCGCCGGGCCCGGCGACGACCCGACGAAGTTCCTCTACGCCGACGACCGCCATTTCTCGGTGCGCGGCCAGGAGATCGTGGCCCAGGTCTACAACCACTATTTGACCCGCGGCTGGGATCTGGCCAACACGCTGCAGGGCAGTGCCGCCAACAAGGCGAAGCTCAACGACGACGTCGACGACAGGCTGCACCAGCTCTCGCTGATCGACGGCACGCGGCAGGGCTTCACCAGCTTCTTCGTCGGCGACGTCCGGGCCGCGGCCATGGGCGGCTATGACGTCGAGGGCGGCGACCCGAGCCGGTCGGGCTTCAACCGCCTGACCCAGGCGGGCCGGGCCGATGCCGGCGTCGGCCTCAACTATGCGATCAGCGACGCCACCCGGATGGGCGTGGTGATGAGCCGCTACGGCAGCGACAATCGCTATAGTGCGGGATCCACCGCGACCCGCCTCGACACCGAGAGCGATGCCGTCAGCGTCTATGTCGACACCAGGTTGGGCTGGGTCGACCTGCGCAGCCGGGCCAGCTATGCCAACGACGTGCACCACAAGGCCACCTTCGACGATCTCGTGGGCGAGGCCAGCTCGGCCCGGCACGGCGGCCGGACGATGTCGCTGTCGCAGACCGCGAGCACCGCGGTACGGGCCGGCAACGCCTGGCTGCAGCCCTGGGTGAACGTCACCCACACCCAGCAGGAGATCGACGGCTACACCATCGCCAATCCCTACGTCTCCGACCTCACCTACTCCGGCGGCCGGTTCAGCGACACGCTGGCGAGCGTCGGCCTCAATGCCACGGGCGACCGGATCGCGCTCGGCAGCCGTGCCGGGCTGACCTTCAGCGGCGGCCTCAGCTACACGCGCTCGCTCAGGATGGACGACTACGAGGTCACCATCAAGGAGGCGGCGATGCAGGGCCTGCGGCAGACCGAGACGGTCGAGCGCGGCGAGGTCGAGAGCGTGGCGTTCCGGCTCGGCTCGGTCCTCGACCTGGGCGAGAGCCTGTCGCTCAGCGCCGACTACGCCCTGGCCAAGCAGATGGGCGTCGAGGCCGACCACGTCATCACCGCCCGCTTCGCCTACCGCTTCTGAGTTGGGCAGGACGCACGGGTAGCGCCCAGCGCTGCCCGCCTGGCGGTCCGCCGCTGCCCAGCGACAACGCGGCCGCCAGCGGTCCTCGACTGGGGTGCCCAAGCCACCGGGCACCCCATTTTCTTTGCGCCGCCGGTTTTTTTCCGGCACGGCCCGGCGCCGTGGCGGCAGTCGGGCGCGACGCCTTTTGGTTTGAGTTGGCCGTCCTTGTGTGCCTAATCTTCGGGGCAAGCGCAGAACAAGGCCGGCCGCCTCCGCCCTAGCCGCAGGATCGGCCGCCGATCGGGAGAGGCACTCATGTCGATCGCTCGCACCGTCTGTCGCACGACCATCGCTTCGGCCCTGGCTCTGGGGCTCCTCGCCACCCTGTCCTCCGCGACCACCGCCGAGACCTTGATCCGCATCCAGTCGGTGATTCCGACGAGTGCCGACGAGGTCGTCATGCTCCAGGACTTCGCCGCCGACGTCACCGCACTCACCAACGGCGAGGTGCGCTTCGAGGTGCTGCCCGCCGGCGCCGTGGTCGGCGTCAACGAGACGCTGGATGCGGTCGATGCGGGGCTGATCGAGGCGGGCTTCGCCTGGACGCACTACTGGTCGGGCAAGCATCCGGCGGCCACCCTCTTCGGCTCGCCCGCCGCCGGGTCCGGGGTCGGGCTCGACAACCTCGCCCACATCTCCTGGTACCTCTATGGCGGCGGCCGGGAGCTCTACGAGCGGCTCTGGGACGAGATGGGCGTCAACGTCGTCGGGTTCCTGCTGCAGCCGGTGGGCCCCGAGGCGCTCGGCTGGTTCAAGGAGCCGATCACGAGCCTGGCCGACATGCAGGGCCTGCGCTTCCGCACCCCGCCGGGTATCCCCGGGCAGATCTACAACGAGATCGGCGTCTCGGCGGTGGCGATGGGCGGCGGCGACATCCTGCCGGCGCTCGAGCGCGGCGTGATCGACGCCGCCGAGTGGTGCTGCCCGAAGCCGGACAGCGTCTTCGGCTTCCAGAACGTCCTCAAGAACTACTATCTCCAGGGCCTGCACCAGAACGTCGTCAACGCCGACATCTACATCAACAAGGATGTCTGGAACGGCCTGACCGAGCAGCAGCAGAAGGCGATCGAGGTCTCGGCCAACGCCGCGCTGATCAAGGCGCACAGCTACCGCATCCTCGAGAACGGCAAGGCGCTGAAGATGCTGACCGAGGAGCACGGGGTGATCGTCCAGGAGACGCCCGAGGAGTACTTCACCGCCTATGCCGACGCGGCGCTGCGGGTCTTCGAGCGCAACGCCGCGGAGAACGCCTTCTTCAAGGAGGTCTGGGACAGCCAGAAGGCCTTCGCCGAGATGGCAATCCCGTTCTGGGCGACCCAGCAGGAGGCCAACGCCCGGATCACCGGCGGCTACGCCGCCAGGCTGGCCGGCCAGTAGCGCCACGCCGGCGGCCGGCCGGTGCCGTCCGGCCGGCCCGCGCGGCTGCCGCGAGGCCGACGATGCCCGACCCCGACCGGCCCGCCACCGCGCCCCAGACCGGCGCGGATAACGGCCCGGTGCCCGGCGACGAGCTGCTCGCCGGCCGCCGGCATCGCCTCGGCCGGATGCCGCGCGACATGCCGGGCTGGATGGCGCTGACCGTGCTCCTGGTCGACACGCTCAACCTCTGGATCGGGCGGATCGTCGCCTGGCTGGTGCTGCCGCTGATGGCGGTGATGGTCTACGAGATCACCGCCCGCTACGTCTTCCGCGCCCCCACCATCTGGGCCTTCGACCTCAGCCGCATGCTCTATGGGGCGATGTTCATGCTGGGTGCGGCCTACGCGCTCTCCCGCGGCGTGCACATCCGCGCCGACTTCCTCTATCGCAACTGGCCGGTGCGGGTGCAGGGCTGGGTCGACGCGATCCTCTATCTCTGCCTCTATTTCCCGGCGATCCTGATCTTCGCCAAGCTCTCCTGGGACTACGCCGCCGTCGCCATCGTCCGCGGCGAGCGCGGCATGGACACGGCCTGGATGCCGCAGCTCGGCCCGATCAAGGCGGTGCTGGCGGCCGGCGTGGTGCTGCTGGTCCTGCAGGGCATCGCCGAGCTGATCAAGAGCTGGTACGCCGCCACCCGCGGCAGGTGGCCCGATGCCTGAAAGCCCCGCAACGTGACCCCCGAGATCATCGGCCTGTTGATGATCGGCGGCATGCTGTTCGGCATCTTCGTCGGCTTTCCGATCTCCTTCACGCTGATCTTTCTCGGCATCACCTTCGGCTACTGGGGCTTCGGCCAGCTCGTCTTCTTTCTCCTCACGCTGCAGTTCTACGGCACGATGATGGAGAACACGCTCACCGCGGTGCCGCTCTTCGTCTTCATGGGCATTCTCATGGAGCGCGCCAACCTGATGGAGCGCTTGTTCGAGTCCGCCCAGAAGCTGCTCTGGCGGCTGACCGGCGGGCTGCATCTGGCGGTCATGTTCGTGGCCACGCTGTTTGCCGCCGCGACGGGCATCGTCGGCGCCTCGGTGACGCTGCTCGGCATCATGGCCGGCAAGCCGATGATCCGGGCCGGCTACGACGTCCGCCTCTCCGCCGGCCTGATCACCGCCGGTGGCACGCTCGGCATCCTGATCCCGCCGTCGATCATGCTGATCGTCATGGGCCCCGTGCTCGAGGTGCCGGTGACCACCCTCTTCGCCGCCGCGATCCTGCCGGGGCTGCTCCTCGCCTCGCTGTTCACGGGCTACGCGCTCATCCGCTGCCGGCTGAACCCCGACCTCGCCCCGCCCCTGCCGGTCGACCAGCGCCCGGCCGACGTCAAGGCCGCCTGGCTCGAGTTCTTCAAGGGCCTGGTGCCGCCGGCGGCGCTGATCTTCTTCGCGCTCGGCTCCATCATCTTCGGCCTCGCCACACCGACCGAAGGGGCCGCCTGCGGCGCCTTCGGCGCTCTCCTCTTGACCATCGCCTACCGCCGGCTGACCTGGGCCAATCTCACCGACGCCTTGATCAAGACGCTCGAGATCTCGGTCCTGATCCTCTTCCTGGTGGCGGCCTCCAACTTCTTCGGCGCCGTCTTCGCCCGGCTCGGCACGCCCACCATGCTGAGCAGCTGGCTCCTCTCCCTCGACCTCTCGCCCTACGTGATCCTGGCCATCGTCATGGCGGCGATCTTCCTGCTCGGCTGGCCGCTCGAGTGGGTGCCGATCGTGCTGATCGTCGTCCCCTTCCTGTTGCCGCTGATCACGGCGCTCGGCTTCGATCTCGTCTGGTTCGGCATCCTCGTCGCCGTCAACCTGCAGACCGCCTGGCTCTCGCCGCCGGTGGCGCTCTCGGCCTACTTCCTCAAGGGCGTCGTGCCCGAGTGGAAGCTCGACGACATCTACATGGGCATGCTGCAGTTCATGGGCCTGCAGCTCCTCGGTCTCGTCCTGATCATCCTCTTCCCCGCCATCGCCCTCTGGCTGCCGGGCGTCATCTACGGCCGCTGACGGCGTTCGCGGCAGCCCGGCTTGGGCGGGCTCAGGCTTCATGCTAGGGTCGCGGCCGAGTGGCCGACGTCGACCGGGGCGGTTGGCCCTCGACGATACCACGGGGAGCCAGCGATCGATGACCGACCAGCGCCTGATCATCCGCCTCGACGAGCTGCGCCGCGCCGACGTGGCCAAGGTCGGCGGCAAGAACGCGTCGCTCGGCGAGATGATCGGCAGGCTCGAGGCCCAGGGCATCGCCGTTCCGGGCGGCTTCGCCACCACCGCCCGGGCCTACTGGCACCATGTCGACTCGAACGGCCTGCGCGAGCGGATCGCCGATGCGGTCGGCCGGTTGAAGCCCGACCACTCGAACCTGGCGAGTGTCGGCCAGACGATCCGCGACCTGCTCGAGCACGCGCAGGTGCCGGACGACCTCGCCCAGGCGGTCAAGGGTGCCTACGCCGAGATGGCCGAAGGCGGCGAGCCGGCGCGCGTCGCCGTGCGCTCGAGCGCCACCGCCGAGGACCTGCCCGAGGCCAGCTTCGCGGGCCAGCTCGAAAGCTTCCTGAACGTCCGTGGCGAGGGCAACCTGCTCCAAGCGCTCAGGCGCTGCTACGCCTCGCTCTTCACCGACCGGGCGATCGCCTATCGCGTCAACAACGGCTTCGACCACATGGCCGTGGCGCTCTCGGTCGGCATCCAGCGCATGGTCCGGGCCGACAAGGCAGGCTCCGGCGTGATGTTCTCGATCGACACGGAGACGGGCTTCCCGCGGGCCGTCCTGATCAACGCCGCCTGGGGGCTGGGCGAGCTGGTCGTGCAAGGCGTCGTCGATCCCGACGAGTACCTCGTCTTCAAGCCGCTCCTCGAGAAGGGGACGCTCAAGCCGATCATCGAGAAGAAGGTGGGGGCCAAGGAGCGCAAGATGACCTTCGGCGCCGGCCGCCAGGCCTTGAAGACCGTCTCGACCGCCAAGGCCGAGCAGCACCGGTTCGTCCTCGAGGACGACGAGATCCTGACGCTCGCCACCTGGGCCGCAAGGATCGAGCAGCACTACGGCCGGCCCATGGACATCGAATGGGCGAAGGACGGGACCGACGGCGGCCTCTACGTGGTCCAGGCCCGGCCCGAGACCGTCCAGTCGCGCCGGGAGGAGGGCACGCTCCGGTCCTACACCCTCAAGGAGCGCAGCCGCGTCCTCGCCAGGGGCACCTCGGTCGGGGCCACGATCGCCACCGGCAAGGTGCAGAAGCTCGAGAGCCCCGCCGAGATCGACCGCTTCGAGCCGGGCTCGGTGCTGGTCACCGGCATGACCGACCCGGACTGGGTGCCGATCATGAAGAAGGCCGCCGCCATCGTCACCGACCACGGCGGCCGCACCAGCCATGCCGCCATCGTCAGCCGCGAGCTCGGGCTCACCGCCATCGTCGGCAGCGGCGACGCCACGGCCGAGCTCGAGGACGGCCAGGAGGTCACCGTCTCCTGCGCCGAGGGCGACACCGGCTTCGTCTACGCGGGCAAGCTCGCGGTCGAGGTCATCGACGTCTCGCTCGACGCCATCCCCAAGACCAAGACCCGGGTGATGCTCAATCTCGCCAATCCCGGCGCCTCCTTCGCGTGGTGGCGGCTGCCGGCCGATGGCGTCGGCCTCGCCCGGATGGAGTTCATCGTCGACAACCTGATCCGCATCCACCCGATGGCGCTGGTCCGCTTCGACGCGGTCGAGGACCCGGAAGCCAGGCGAACGATCGAGCAGCTCACCCGGGCCTATCCCTCGAAGCCCGCCTATTTCGTCGACAAGCTCGCCCGCGGCATAGCGCGGATCGCCGCGGCCTATCACCCGCATCCGGCCATCCTCCGGATGAGCGACTTCAAGACCAACGAGTATGCCGAGCTGATCGGCGGCAAGGGCTTCGAGCCGGCCGAGGAGAACCCGATGATCGGCTGGCGCGGCGCCTCGCGCTACTATTCTGACGGCTACCGCGAGGGCTTCGCGCTCGAGTGTGCGGCGGTGAAGATGGCGCGGGAGGAGTTGGGCTTCGCCAACCTGGTCGTCATGATCCCCTTCGTGCGGACGCTGGCGGAGGCCGACCGGGTGCTGGAGGAGATGGCGAAGAACGGCCTCGTTCGCGGCAAGGACGGGCTCGAGGTCTACATGATGGCCGAGATCCCGGCCAACGTGATCCTGGCCGAGGAGTTCGCCAAGCGCTTCGACGGGTTCTCCATCGGCTCCAACGACCTGACCCAGCTCACGCTGGGCGTCGACCGCGACAGCGGCACGCTGGCTGCCCTGTTCGACGAGGAGGACGCCGCGGTGAAGGCCACCATCGCCGACCTCCTCGCCAGGGCGCGAAAGGCCGGGATCAAGACCGGCCTCTGCGGGCAGGCCCCCTCCGACCATCCGGGCTTCGCCGCCTTTCTGGTCGAGCACGGCATCGATTCGGTCTCCGTGACGCCGGACAGCTTCCTCGCCGTCAAGCGGATCATCGCCACGGCAGAGGCGGAGCAGTGACGCCAGGGCGCGCGACGCCGAGACTGCCTGCGGCATTTCCTGCTGATCATGGTCGTCGAATCGACTAACATGGCTGAATCAACGGACGAATCGGGAGGTGATCATGCGAGTTCTCGCGCTTGCCGCGATCGTCATTCTGCTCGGCAGCCCGAGCTGGGCCGCTGGGCCGGCACAGCTCGATACGCCGCCATTGGTCCTCGACTCGGCGCAACTCGACCGGGTGGCAGCCGGGGATCGACACGACACACCCTTCCACTTCGTTATCGTCAACAACCAGCGGGCACTCCTCGCACTCGAGCTTGCGCTGACCCGACGTCTGGCAGGCACCGCGGCGAACGCCACCCGCGAGCACGTGCTCCTCGCACGGCAGGTAGGCTTTTCGGTTCGGGACTGACCGGCCGGGCGGGCGGCTCCTCGCCCGCGCTCAATCTGCGGCGAAGCAGTAGAAGAGGCCGTCGCCGCCGGTGCTGCGCAGGGCTTCCTGGCTGCAGCCGCGCGAGCCGTGCGAGGCGTTCCACGAGCGGGACGGGGCGTCGTCGCGCAGGCCGATGCGGTCGTGGTGGCCGACCATGGCACTGCCCTCGCCGCTCAACGTCCACTCGTCGCAGGTCATGCCCTCGGCCGTCGTGCCATCGGCATTGGCGCCGGTCAGGATGTCGTGGCGGTTGGGCGTATCGCCCCGGCCATTGACCACTTCGCCCGTCTCGGTGAGCGCCGTCGCCTTGGCGATGGCGTTGGCCTCGCCGTGCAGGGCCGCCACGCTCTCGGCGATCAGCACGCCCTGGGCGTTGTGCCAGGGCCCCGCGCCGATGCGGTCACGGGGATGGCCCTCGGCGGTGCCGAGATAGGCGCGCCAGGTCCGGTCGCCAGCACCGGCGGCCGTCGCCAGCGCTTGGCAATGCGCATCCGCCCCGGCGAGCCCGCCCAGATTGGCGCCGTCGCCCGGGCCGGTGCTGGTGACGAAGAAGCCCATCCCGGACTCCTGCGCGACCGCCTCGCCGACCATGCCCCCGAGCACCAAGGCGGCGCAGCCAAGAGTCAAAGCCAAAGGCTTCATCGTTGCCTCCCCTCGTTCGGCCTGCCTGGTGGCGTCTGCCATCGAGGCGACGCGCCGAGCTCCTTGTCAGGCGACGAGCATACGCTTCTTGCCGCACGGCGGGCAAATCAACGGATGGTGAAGCTGCCGCGGCCGACCGGGGCGAGCGCGGGCAGCGGGCGGCCGTGGCCGGGCCCCGGCGCAGGAATCGTCGGTCGACCGGCCGAGGGCTCTGGACATTTCGTCGATCATCGGCAGTGTGACGAGGTGCAGTCGGGACCGCGCCACCGCGCGCTTCGGCAACAGAACAAGTGGGGGAGCCACGATGCTGCGATCGACCCGTCGAACCTTCGTCCATGGGAGCATGGCGACCGCCGGTGCCCTGGTGCTGCCGCGGCGCCTGCGCGCCCAGTCCAGCGGCGGCACCCTGCGGGCGGTGATGCACGGCGACCTGCGGGCCTTCGACCCGATCTGGACGACGGCGAACATCACCGCCTACCATGGTGCGATGATCTACGACACGCTGTTCGCGCTCGACGGCAACATGACACCGCAGCCGCAGATGGTCAGCCGCTGGGAGATTTCCGACGACCGGCTGACCTACACCTTCGAGCTCCGCGACGGGCTCGGCTTCTCGGACGGCTCGCCCGTGACCTCGCGCGACGTCGTGGCCTCGATCCGCCGCTGGGCCGCCCGCGACGGCGCCGGCCAGCACATGATGCAGCGGGTCAAGGACATCAGCGCGAAGGACGAGAAGACCTTCGTGCTCGAGCTCGAGGAGCCCTACGGCCTCGTCATCGACATCATGGCCAAGACCTCGACGCCGCTGCTCTACATCATGCGCGAGGCCGAGGCCGAGACCGACCCGATGGAGCAGGTGACCGAGTACATCGGCTCCGGCCCCTTCATCTTCAATCGCGACGAGACCCGCCAGGGGGCGCAGTACGTCTACGACCGCAACCCGAACTACGTGCCCCGCAACGAGGCGGCCTCGGGTCTCGCCGGCGGCAAGATCGTCAAGATGGAGCGGGTGATCTTCGAGAACATCGAGGATTCGCAGACGGCGATGGCGGCGCTCCAGGCCGGCGAGATCGACTTCTACGAGACGCCGCCGCTCGACCTCATCGAGGTGCTGGAGGGTGACCCCGAGATCGTCGTCGAGGTGTTGAACCAGACCGGCAACGTCGGCTGGTGCCGGCTCAACTTCCTCCACCCGCCCTTCGACAACGTCAAGGCGCGGCAGGCGATGCTGCATCTCCTCGACCAGGAGGAGTTCATGCAGGCGACGTTCGGCAACCCGAACTACTACCGCAAGTGCGCCTCGAACTTCGCCTGCGGCACGCCGATGGAGAACGACGCCAACACCGGCTGGTTCGAGCGTGCTCCCGACCCCGAGCGGGCCAAGGAGCTGTTCGCCGAGGCCGGCTATGACGGCCGGCCGGTGACCATCCTGCACGCCACGAACATCGACTTCATGAACAACTCGGCGCAGATCATCGCCCAGCGGCTGCGCGAGATCGGCGTCAACGCCGAGCTCGCCACCTCCGACTGGGGCGGCGTGGTGACCCGTCGCGCGGTCATGGAGGCGCCGGAGAACGGCGGCTGGAACATCTTCATCACCTGGGCGGGTGGCGCCTCGGTGGGCAACCCGATCGCGCTGGCCGGTCACGCGGCGAATGGCCGAAGCGGCTGGTTCGGCTGGCCGGAGGATGCGACCCACGAGCAGCTGCGCGACGAGTGGGCGGTGGCCGACGGCCAGGCGGCGCAGCTCGAGGTGGCGCGGCGAATCCAGGAGAACGCCTGGAACTTCGTCCCGCATGTCTGGCTCGGCCAGTGGGTGGCGCCGGTCGCCTACCGCAACAACCTTCAGGGCGTGTTGGCGATCCCGGAGATCGTGCCCTTCTGGAACATCGAGCGCGTCTGATCGTGTGCGGGCGGCGGCTGCCTCCGGCACCGCCGCCCGTGCCCTCGTCCCGGCCGTTCTTGGAGTAGCACCGGCAGGATGCTCGCCTACATCATCCGCCGCCTGGGCTCGACCGTGCTCGTCATGGGCATCGTCGGCGTCTTCGTCTTCCTGCTCCTGCACCTGTCGCCGGGCGATCCGGCGGCGATCGTCGCCGGCGACAACGCCTCGCCGGCGCAGATCGCCCAGATCAGGGAGCGGCTCGGCCTCGACGACCCGTTGCCGATCCAGTTCGTGCGCTGGGCCGGGGCCGTGGTGCAGGGCGATCTGGGCGTCTCGATCTTCTCCAACGAGCCGGTCCTCAAGCTGATCGGCGAGCGGCTCGAGCCCACGGTCTCCCTGGCGTTGACGACGCTGGTCTTCGCCGTCGTCATCGCCGTGACCTTCGGGGTGATCGCCGCGGCCCGGGCCGGCAGCCTGGTCGACCGGGCGCTCATGGGCTTCTCGGTGCTCGGCTTCTCGGTGCCGGTCTTCGTCGTGGGCTATCTCCTGATCTACGTCTTCTCGATCCAGCTCCGCTGGCTGCCGGTGCAGGGCTACACGCCGATCGCCCAGGGCATCTGGCCCTGGCTCGAGCGGCTGATCCTGCCGACGATCGCCCTGGGCATGGCCTATGTAGCGCTGATCGCCCGGATCACACGGACCTCGATGCTCGAGGTGCTCTCCGAGGACTACATCCGCACCGCCAAGGCCAAGGGGGTGGCCGCCCGGCCGATCCTGCTCAAGCACGCGCTGAAGAACGCCGGCGTGCCGATCGTCACGGTGATCGGCATCGGCGTGGCCCTCCTGATCGGCGGGGTGGTCATCACCGAGACGGTGTTCAACATCCCGGGCGTCGGGCGGCTGGTGGTCGATGCCATCTCCAAGCGCGACTATCCGATCATCCAGGGGGTGATCCTGCTGTTTTCCGGCGCGTACGTGCTGATCAACCTGCTGGTCGACCTCTCCTACACCTTCCTCGACCCGAGGATCCGCTATTGAGCGCCGTTCCGGACCGGCCACTGGCAGCACCGGGTGGCCTCGGCCGGTTCACCCGGCGCAATCCCACCATCGTCGCCGGTGCCGTGATCCTGGGCGTGGTGGCCCTGCTGGCGCTGCTGGCACCGGGCTTCGCCGGCGATCCGCTCTCGATGACGCCGGCGCAGCGCCTGCGGCCGCCTTCGGCCGAGTTCTGGTTCGGGACCGACCATCTCGGCCGCGACATCTTCGCCCGCACCCTCTACGGGGCGCGGATCTCGCTTCTGGTCGGGCTCTCCGTGGCCGCGTTCTCGATCGTCGTCGGTCTCGTGATCGGCTTGTTGGCCGGCTACTACCGGCGGGTCGATGCCGTGGTGATGCGGCTGATGGACGGGCTGATGTCGATCCCCGCGATCCTGCTCGCCATCGCCCTCGTTGCGCTGACCCGTGCCGGCATCTTCATCGTCATCGTCGCCATCACCATTCCCGAGGTGCCGCGCGTGGTGCGCCTCGTCCGCTCGGTCGTGCTCGGCGTGCGCGAGGCGCCCTATGTCGAGGCGGCGGTGGCCGGCGGGACGCGCACCCTGAAGATCATCCTCCGCCACATCCTGCCGAACACGATTGCGCCATTGATCGTCCAGTCGACCTATATCTGCGCCTCGGCGATCCTGATCGAATCGGCGCTCTCGTTCCTTGGTGCCGGCATTCCGCCGGACCTGCCGACCTGGGGCAACATGATCGCGCAGAGTCGGCTCTATCTCGGCCCGGCGCCGTGGACGATCTTCTTCCCGGGTGTGGCCCTCGCCGTCGTGGTGCTGGCCGTCAACCTGCTCGGCGACGGGCTGCGCGACCGGCTCGACCCGCGCCTCGCACGGCGGATGTGAGCCGATGGGCACGCCGCTCCTCTCCGTCCGGGATCTCGAGACCCATTTCTTCACCATGGACGGTGTCACCCGCGCGGTGGGCGGCATCTCCTTCGACGTCGCCCGGGGCGAAACCCTGGGCATCGTCGGCGAGTCGGGCTGCGGCAAGAGTGTCACGGCGCTTTCGGTCATGCGGCTCCTGCCGGACCGGCTGGCGCGTATCGTGGGCGGCCACATCAGCCTCGACGGCACGGATCTTCTCGCCCTGCCGGAGGAGCGGATGCGCGACATCCGCGGCAACCGGATCGCGATGATCTTCCAGGAGCCGATGACCAGCCTCAACCCGGTGCTGACCATCGGCCACCAGATCGCCGAGGCGGTGCGCATCCACCAGCGGGCGAGCCGGCAGGCGGCAGCGAAGCGTGCGGTCGAGATGCTCAACCTCGTGCGCATCCCGGACGCCGCGAGCCGGCTCGGCGACTACCCGCACCAGTTCTCGGGCGGCATGCGGCAGCGGGTGATGATCGCCATGGCCCTGGCCTGCAACCCGGAGCTCCTGATCGCCGACGAGCCGACGACCGCCCTCGACGTGACCATCCAGGCGCAGATCCTCGACCTGATGCTGGAGCTCAAGGAGCGGACCGGGGCGGCGGTGGTGCTGATCACCCACGATCTCGGGGTCGTCGCCGAGACCTGCCAGCGGGTGATCGTGATGTATGCCGGCCAGAAGATCGAGGAGGCGGGCGTGCTCGAGCTGTTCGACCGGCCGGCGCACCCCTACACGCGCGGCCTGATGACCTCGATCCCGCGCTTCAAGGGTGCCGACCGCAAGCGTCGGCTGACCGAGATCCCGGGCATCGTCCCCTCCCTGCGCGAGCCGATCGAGGGCTGCGCCTTCGCGCCGCGCTGCCGGTTCGCCACCGATCGCTGCCGGGTCGAGGCGCCGGCCCTGCGGTCGGTCGGCCGGGGCCACGTCACCGCCTGCCACGAGGCCGAGCGCGTGCTGGCCGAGCAGGTCGCGGCATGACGGCCCGGGCCCCCGAGGCCGCGCCGGCCCTGGAGGTGCGCGACCTCAAGAAGCATTTCCCCGTGCAGAAGGGTCTGCTCAAGCGGACGGTGGCGCACGTCAAGGCGGTGGACGGGGTGAGCTTCGCCATCCGGCCGGGTGAGACGCTGTGCCTCGTCGGCGAATCCGGCTGCGGCAAGTCGACCGTGGCCAAGGTGGCGCTGCGGCTGCTCGAGCCCACGGGCGGGGCGATCCTGCTCGACGGCGCGGACGTGACACGGCTGGATGCGGCGGCGATGCGGCCCT
The DNA here is from genome assembly GCA_964460465.1 of uncultured Geminicoccaceae bacterium. Classification (GTDB taxonomy): domain Bacteria; phylum Pseudomonadota; class Alphaproteobacteria; order Geminicoccales; family Geminicoccaceae; genus SLRI01. The sequence continues at coordinate 19,171 of CAYWSB010000021.1, forward strand.
ATCGGCGGCGCATCCAGATGGTCTTCCAGGACCCTTACGCCTCCCTGAACCCGCGGATGCGGGCCGGCCGCATCGTCGGCGAGCCCTTGGAGAACTACGGCGACATCGGCCGCAAGGAGCGCGAGGAGCGGGTGGCCGGACTTTTTGCCAAGGTCGGGCTGCGCGCCGACAGCGTCGGCCGCTATCCCTTCGAGTTCTCGGGCGGCCAGCGGCAGCGGCTGGGCATCGCCCGGGCGCTGGCGCTCGAGCCCGCGGTGATCGTCGCCGACGAGCCGGTCTCTGCCCTCGACGTCTCGGTCCAGGCGCAGGTGCTCAACCTGCTCATGGACCTGCAGGAGGAGATGGGCCTCTCGTATCTCTTCGTCAGCCACGACCTCGGCGTGGTCGAGCATATCGGTCACCGCATCGCGGTGATGTATCTGGGCAAGATCGTCGAGCTGGCGCCGAAGGAGGCCCTCTTCGCCGCGCCGCTGCATCCCTACACCAAGGCGTTGATCTCGGCCGCACCGCTGCCCGACCCGCGGGCGAAGCGCGAGCGCATCGTCATCCAGGGCGACGTCCCCTCGCCCATGAACCCGCCGCCGGGCTGCGCATTCCACACCCGCTGCCCCTTTGCCGTCGAGCGCTGCCGGATGGAGACACCGAGGCTCGAGGCGAAGCCGGGCGAGCGGACGGTGGCTTGCCATCTGGTCGAGTGAGCGGTCGCGACCGGCCGGGCATGACAAGGGGCAGGCCGGCCCCACGGCTCGGCGTGGCGCCGGCGCAGGGCCACCTCAGTCGTGGATCTTGATCACCGCCTCGATCTCGACGGTCATGTTGTTGGGCAGGGAGCCCATGCCGATGGCCGAGCGGGCATGGCGGCCACGCTCGCCCAGCACCTCGACGAAGAGGTCCGAGCAGCCGTTGATGACCTTGGGCTGGTCGGCGAAGTCGGGCACGCCGTTGACCATGCCGAAGACCTTGAGGATCTCGACCTTGGCGAGGCTGCCGGCGGCGAGCTTGGCCGCGGCCAGGAGGCCGAGGCCGGTGATCCTGGCGTGCTGGTAGGCCTCGTCGACGCTGACCTCGCCGCCGACCTTGCCGGGATAGTAGCCGCCCTCGGGCCGGCGCGGCCCCTGACCGGAGAGGTAGACGGTCGAGCCGTCACGCTTGAACGGCACGTAGTTGGCGACGGGCTGCGGGACCTCGGGCAGGGTCAGGCCCAGCTCCTTCAGCCTGGCTTCGGGATCGTGCGACATGGTGCGTTCTTCCTTTGCTCGGCTCAGCCGGCCTTGGGCCAGTCGTTGGGGTGCCAGAAGCGGCCGCCGACGACGGTGCCTTTGGCCTTGATGCGGCGCTCTGCGGTCACGATCTCGCCGACCACGTCCTCGAGGGGGAAGCTGCCTTCCTCGAGGGCGAGGATGGTGGCGTCGCCCGTCTTGCCGGGGGCGAGGCTGCCGAGCTCTGGGCGCTGCAGGGCCTTCGCGGCGTTGATAGTCGAGGCTGCGATCACCTCGTCCAGCGGCATGCCGAGGTGCAGGAACTTGGAGAGAGTCGTCACCTGGTCGAAGGCCGGGCCGTTGATGCAGAGCGTGTGGACGTCGGACGAGATCACGTCCGGCTTGAAGCCGCCGGCGAGCATGGCGCGCGCGGTCTTGAAGGCGAACGAGCCCTTGCCGTGGCCGATGTCGAAGATCACCCCCTTCTCGCGCGCCTTCCAGACCGCGTCCTTGACCCGGCCCTGGCCGTCGACCGGGGCGTTGGGGAACGGGCGGAAGGCGTGGGTCAGGACGTCGCCGGGCCTCAGCCGGTCGAGCACCTCCTCGTAGGTCGGCGGCGGGTGGTCGATATGCGCCATGACCGGCATGCCAGCGGCGTCGGCCACCTGGAGCGCGATGTCGAGCGGCGCCACGCCCTGGGTGCCGGACGCATAGCGGCCGACCCGAACCTTGATGCCGACGATCACGTCCTTGTTGGCGACGGCGACGTCGACCGCCTCGGCGGGCGCCATCATCCGCATCTCCTCGCTCTCGCCGACCATGACGGTCTCGGAGAAGGCGTAGATGCCGGCGAAGGAGACGTGCAGATAGGCCAGGATGCGCACCTGGCTGGGCTCGATGACGTGGCGGCGGAAGCCCTTGAAGTTGCCGGGCCCGGCGCTGCCGGTGTCGACCGCGGTGGTGACCCCGCTGGTCCGGCAGAACTCCTCGGCGTCGATGCCGAGCGACGTGCCGCCCCAATAGACGTGGGTGTGCAGGTCGATGAGGCCGGGTATCACGATATGCCCGGCGACGTCCCTGGTCTCGGCGGCCGAGAGGCCATCGCCCACGGCGGCCACGAGACCGTCCTTGAAGGCCACATCCGTCACGCGGTCGGTGCCGCTCGCGGGATCGATGACACGTCCCCCGCGGAGCACGAGGTCGAAGCTCAAGTCGAGGTCCCCCCTGGTTCCTGGTCGTTCAGTCGGGTGCCACGGCCCCTGCCCGCTCGACGATCAGGCGGTACTGGTCGGGCTGGCGATGCCGGGCGAAATTGAACGTGGTGGCCTTGTAGGACCGGCCGAGATCGAGGTCCACCCTGGCGACGACCAGCTCGTCGTCCTGGGTCGTGGCCTGGCCCACGACCTCGCCCGAGGGAGCGATGATCGAGGAGTTGCCGATCATCTCGCAGCCCTCCTCGACCCCGCATTTGGCGGTCCCCACCACCCAGGTCGCGTTGGCATAGGCGCCGGCCTGCATCGAGAGCTGGTTGTGGAACTCGGAGAGCCGGTCGTGGTCGGGAGCCGGAGGGTTGTGGCGCGGCGTGTTGTAGCCGATCATGACCAGCTCGACGTCCTGAAGGCCCATGCAGCGATAGGTCTCGGGCCAGCGGCGGTCGTTGCAGATCGCCATGCCGAGATTGCCGCCCATGGTCCGCCACACCCCCCAGCCGAGGTCGCCCACCTCGAAGTAGCGCTTCTCGAGATGCTGGAAGGCGCGCCAGGGCTCGTGCTCGGCGTGGCCCGGCAGGTGGATCTTGCGGTACTTGCCGACGATCGAGCCCGACTTGTCGACCAGGATCGACGTGTTGAACCGGCGGCCTTCGGGCGTCAGCTCGGCATAGCCGAGATAGAACCCGATGCTCTTCTCCCTGGCCGCCTCGAACAGAGGGGCGGTCTCAGCCGACGGCATCTCCCGCTCGAAGAAGCTGTTCAGCTCCTGCTCGTCCTCGATGAACCAGCGCGGGAAGAAGGTGGTCAGGGCCAGCTCCGGGAACACCAGCAGGTCGACGCCGTTGCCGGCCGCCTGGTGCAGGAGGTCGAGCATCCGGCGGACCACGTCGGCCCGGCCGTGGGCCCGCTGGATCGGGCCGAGCTGGGCGGAGCCCACGGTCAGAATGCGGCTCATGCCGGCCTCCCTGCAAGAACGTCAGCGGCGCTGCGGCCGACGATACTCTGGTAGATGGCGGGGTCGGTAGCCCCTTCGGTGGACAGGCAGACGACCCGGGCATGGGGCCCGAGGCAAAGGGCCTCCCGCATGCCGGGATCGGCTGCCGCATGGTGGAAGCCGGCGATCGCCGTGGCGCCGGATTCGCCACTGACGATGCCGGCTTCTGCGAGCGTGCGCATCATCGCCGCCACGGCGTCGTCGGTGATGGTCATGAAGGCGTCCGTGCCGGACCCGAGGATGCGCCAGGCGAGCATCGAGGGCTCACCGCAGGCGAGGCCGGCCATGATGGTGTCGAGGTCGCCCGGGAAGGTGGTGGGCTCGCCCTTCTCGGCACTGAGGAAGAGGCAGGCGGCCTGGTCGGGCTCGACCACGACGAACACCGGGCGATCGGGGCCCTGCTCCTCCCAGAGCCAGGAGAGGACCCCGGCGGCGAGGCCGCCGACGCCACCCGGGACGAAGACGTGGGTGGGGTGCTGCTCCACCTCGAGGATCTCGGCCGCGAGGACCGCGTAGCCCTGCATGACGTGGCGCGGCACGTCGTCGTAGCCGGGCCAGGAGGTGTCGGAGACGATCTGCCAGCCTTCCTCGGCTGCCACCTCCGCACAATGGCGGACAGCGTCGTCGTAGGTGCCGGGGACGCGCCGGACCTCGGCCCCGAAGGAGGCAATGGCATCGACGCGGCCCCGGCTCACCGTCTCGTGGACGAAGATGACCGCTCGTGCCCCTACCCGCTTCGCCCCCCAGGCCACGGCACGGCCGTGATTGCCGTCGGTGGCACAGGTGACGGTGAGGCCCTGGACGCCGCGCTCGCGGGCGAGGCGCTCGACCGCGTAGGCGCCGCCCAGGGCCTTGAAGCTCTGCAGCACGAAGCGCTCGCTCTCGTCCTTGAGCAGCACCGCCCCCACGTCGAGGGCAGCGGCCATGGCATCGAGGGAGCGAAGCGGCGTCGGGGCGTAGCCGTCCCAGGCAGCGATGGTGGCCCAGGCCTCGCGGCCCGCCGCGACGGAGAGAATCGCCCGCTCGGCCTCGCCATAGGCCCGGGTCCGGTCGATGCCCGGGTTGCGAAGGAGCCGGGCATCGCCGTCCCGGCTGGTCTTGATCTCGGTCATTCCCGCTCAGCCCGCATAGCCGAAGCCGACCGCGGGGTCGGCCGCCGTCTCGACCCAGACGGCCTTGGTCTGCGTGTAGGCCATCAGCGCCTCCCGGCCGCTGGAGCGGCCGTAGCCGCTGGCGCCGAAGCCGCCGAAGGGCGCCATCACGCCGATGGTCTTGTAGCCGTTGACCCAGAACGTGCCAGCCCTAACGGCGGCCGCCACCCGGTGCGCCCGGCCGACGTCGCGGGTCCAGACGGCCCCGGCGAGGCCGAAGCGGGTGGCGTTGGCGAGCGCGATCGCCTCCGCCTCGTCGTCGAAGGGCAGGACCGCCAGGACCGGGCCGAACACCTCGTCCTGGGCGATCGCCATTTCCGGCCGGACGGCGTCGACGAGCGTTGGGGCGTAGTAGAAGCCGGGATCGAGATCGCCGCCCGGATGGCCGCCGCCGGCGGTGATCCGGGCACCCTCGCGGGCCGCGTCCTGGACCATCCGGTCCACCGTCTGCCACTGCCGGCGGCTGATGATCGGGCCGATCTGCGTTCTCGGATCATCGGGCCGGCCGACCACGAGGTGCCGGGCGGCCCGGCCGAGCCGGTCGATGAGCGGCTCCAGCGCCGGGCGCTCGACCAGGAGCCGCGAGCCCGCGACACAGCTCTGTCCGGCACCGCTCCAGATCGCGGCCTGGGCACCCAGGCTCGCCCGCTCGAGATCGGCGTCGGCGAAGACGATGTTGGCGGACTTGCCGCCGAGCTCGAGGATGGCGGGGACGGTGTTCCGGGCCGCGGCCGCAGCGATCAGGGCACCGGTGACGGGCGAGCCGACGAAGACCACGAGCCGGGTGTCGCCATGTGTGACCGCCGCCTCGCCGGTGGTCGGGCCGAGGCCGGCCAGGACGTTGACGAGGCCGGCGGGGAGGCCGGCTTGCTCAGCCAGGGCAACGAGGGCGAGCGTGCTCGCCGGGGTCAGCTCGGAGGGCTTGAGGACGACGGCGTTGCCGGCGGCGATCGCCGGGGCGATCTGCCAGCCGGCGGTGAACACCGGCGCGTTCCAGGGGGTGAGCTGGACCACCGTGCCCAGGGGCTCGTGGCGGGTGTAGACGAGGTGCGAGGTCGGCACCGGGATGACGTCGCCGGTGAGCTTGTCGCACCAGCCGGCGTAGTAGTCGAACATCTCAGCCACCTTCAGGACCTCGGCCCTGGTGTCGCGGATCGGCTTGCCGGCCGTGAGCGTCTCCAGGAGTGCCAAGTCGTCGAGGGCTGCCCGAACGGCCCGGCCGACCTCGGCCATGGCGAGGCCGCGGGCGGCGGCGGTGAGCCTCTGCCAGGCAGCGAAGCCCGTGGCGGCGGCGGCCATCGCCTGATCGACCACGGGTGCGCCGGCATCGGCATAGGTTGCCCAGGTCCCGCCGGTCGAGGGGTCGACCAACTCGACCGGCGCACCGGTGCCGGCGACCAGCTCGCCGCCGATCCGGCTCCCGATGCCACCCTCGAGAGCGAAGCGCGCCAGCAGCCGGTCGCGGGTCGCGCTCACCGCCCATACCTCCCGGTCGGCGGGGCGGCGATGCGGTTGAAGTCGGCCGCATCGGGCAGGGTCGCGGCACTCTCGGCCCAGAGCTCGACCACCACCCGGCTCAGCGGCAGCTCGGCCCCCGCCTCCGCCGCCAGGCGGCCGGCGAGACGCACGTCCTTGCGCATCAGCCCCATGGTGAAGCCACTGTCGAAGGCACCGGACAGGATCCAGCGAGGCATGTTGACCTCGGAGACCGCACTCCGACCCGAGGCGGCGTTGACGGCCTCCAGCACCCGCTCAGGCGCCACGCCGGCGGCGGCCGCGAGACGCATGGCCTCGCCGGTGGTCAGGAGGTGGGCGGCGCAGAGCAGGTTGTTGGCGAGCTTGGCCACCGCCCCGGCGCCGTTGTCGCCGACATGCACCACCTTGGCGGCGAGCGCGGCCAGGACCGGGCCGGCGCGCTCCAGTGCGGCGTCGCTGCCGCCCACCATGACGGTAAGCGTCCCGGCGGCGGCGCCGGCAGGGCCGCCGCTCACGGGGGCATCCAGCATGGCGTGGCCGGCGGCGGCGAGGCGGGCGGCCAGACGCCGCGACGTCGCGGGCTCGATGGTGGACGTGTCGATCAGGAGCCGGCAGGCAGGTCCCGCGAGCAGGCCGCCCGGCCCCTCGACGAGGGCGCCGACTGCGGCATCGTCGGGCAGCGAGGCGAGCACGACCGGGCACTCGGCGACGAGCGTGGCAAGATCGCCAACCACGGCCACGCCGGCCGCGGCGGCGGGCTCGCGGGCGGCGACCGAGACGTCGAAGCCCATCACGGCGAGGCCGGCGCGCTGCAGCGTGGCCGCCATCGCGGCGCCCATGCGCCCGAGGCCCACCACCCCGACCCGCTCGGTCATCCCGCTCCCCCGCTCGTCCATGGCCGGCGTTGTGGCACGCGCGGCAGCTTCGGGCAATCGTGCCAAGGGGGGGCGACGGCAGCTTCCGGCTGGGCTATGCAGCCTGCGTCAACGCCGAGGGAGGCAGCCAGTGATCTTCGACATGCGCATCTACACCTGCAAGCCCGGCACCGTGCCGGCACAGCTCGAGCTCTACAAGCAGCACGGCTATGCGGTGCAGACCCGGCATCTGGGCAAGCCCGTGCTCTACGGGGTCACCGAGACCGGGCCGATCAACACCTATGTTCATGTCTGGGCCTACGAGTCGGCCGCCGACCGGGAGCGCCGGCGGGCGGCGATGCAGGACGACCCGGACTGGCAGGCCTTCCTGAAGACGACGCGCGAGGCCGGCTACCTGATCGCCCAGGAGAACCGCATCCTGACGGGCGTCAGCTTCGGCAGCTGACCCGATGGCGGCTCAGCGGCTTTCGAACCAGATGGCCTCGACCATCTCGTAGACGTTCGAGCCGGCCCTGGGCACGCGCGGCAGGATGAAGTCCATCTGCGGCTGGTAGCCGAGGACGGCGCGCGTGTGCTGCATGAGCTTGCCGTCCCGCACGGTCAGGCGGAAGGCGCGAATGAGCGCATTGTCGGACTGGCGAAAGACGCGCAGCACGTGCTCCCCGTCGAGTGCCGCGAGATCGTCCATGGAGAACACCGCGGCGTTGGCCGCCTCGCGCTCGCCGTGCGGATGAAAGAGCGGGAAGCTGGTCCGGGTGAACCGGCCGGGGGCGATGTGGCCCGTGGTGCGCTTGCCGTGGAAGAGGATCTGCTCGCCCTGGTAGAGGGCGGCCACGTAGCCCTCGCCGGTGGCCGGGTCGGCGAGGTCCGGCCCGCCGGTCCAGAAGGTGAACTGCGGCCCCTGCCAGCCGCCGGTCCCGGGCTCGGTCATGTACCCGAGCTGCCGCCAGAAGCCGTCCACGGTCCAGGTCTTCTGCGGGTCGAAGGGATCGCTGCCGACGGCCGCCTCCTTCAGCACGAAGGGCATGCGGGTGACGATCTCCCCATCGACCAGGAAGAAGATGTTGTAGACGCCGGGCTGGCCGAGCGTGGCCTCGGCCGGGCCCACCACGCCGATCCGGGCGAAGACCTGGCTCGTCGCCTGGTAGCCGCCCTGCAGCGGATGGCGGGCGAGAATGGCGCCCTCGGCGTCGGCCAGCACCACCTCGGCGTTCAGGCCCTCGGCCGGGACGAAGGCCGCGTCGTACTCGCCGAAGCGGACGACCCCGGTCTCGCCCATGAACGTGTCCATGATGCCCTGCAAGCCGAACGTCACGGGATAGGACTGGCCCTCCGCCCGCTCCGGGCCCGAGAGCAGGGCCGCCAGCAGCGCCAGCCCGGCCATCATCTTCATCGCCCGCCTCCCGCCTCGCCGTCGCACCTGCCGTCCGGGATAACGGCTGGCCGAGCGGCCGTCCACCGTCGCCGGGGCCGGCGCTGTCCCTGGCCGACGCTGTCCGGGCTTGACCCGTGCCCTATTTGCGTCGTTGCTCTTGGCAAACCGAGGACGAGGACGCCATGGCCGATTTGCCGCTCGCCTTTGCCGTGCCCGGCGGGTTCGACCGCCTGACCGGCGGCACCATCTACGACCGCCGGCTGGCCCAGGGCCTGGAGGCGATGGGCGTGGCCGTGCGCCGGCTGGCGCTGCCCGGCGGCTTTCCCGACCCCGACCCGGTGGCCCTGGTACAGGCGCGGGAGATGCTCCTTGGCCTGCCCGAAGGAAGCCGGCTGATGGTCGACGGGCTGGCGCTCGGGGTCATGCCTGAGCTCGCGGCAGAGCTTGCCGGCCGGGTCGAGCTGGTGGCCCTGGTGCATCATCCGCTGGCCTACGAGACCGGGCTCGAGCCGGAGCGGGCCGATGCGCTGCTGGCGAGCGAGCGGGCAGCACTGGCCCGCGCGGCGTGGGTGGTCTGCACCTCCGAGACGACACGTCTCGCGCTCGTCGAGGACTTCGCGGTGCCGGAGTCCCGGATCGTCGTCGCGCCGCCCGGCACTGACCCAAAGCCCCTGACCAGGGGCTCCGGCGGGGCCGGGCTCGCCATCCTTTCGATCGGCAGCATCACCCCGCGCAAGGACCAGCGCACCCTGGTGGCCGCACTCGCCGGCATCGACGACCGCCGGGTGACCGCGATCGTCGCGGGGTCCCTCGAGCGCGACCCGGCCACCGTCCAGGCCCTGGTGGAGCTGGTCGCCGAGACCGAGCAGGAGGACCGGATCGAGCTCGCCGGCGAGCTGGATGCCGCCGCCCTCGACGAGGTGTTCGACACGGCCGACCTCTTCGCCTCCACCGCGCTCTACGAGGGCTATGGCATGGCGGCGGCCGAGGCGGTGGCGGCGGGCCTGCCCTGCCTGATCGCCCGCGGCGGGGCGATCACCGAGGCGGTACCCGCCTCGGCCGCGCTCTTCTTCGAGCCCGGCGACGTGGCCGAGCTCCGCGGCCTGATCGAGGCCCTCTGGCACGATCCGGTGGCGCTCGAGCGGTTGCGCGACGGGGCCCACCGGGCGCGCGAGCGCCAGCAGCGCTGGGACGAGACGGCCCGGCTGGTGGCCCGCGGCCTCGGTCTCGAGATTGCACGATGAGCGGCTTCGCCGCCGACTGGCTGAGCCTGCGCGAGCCCTACGACCACGCCGCCCGGGCCCGGCAGCCGCTTGCGGTGCTGGCCGACTGGGCAGCGGCCACGGGGCGGCTGGCGGTGGTCGATCTCGGCAGCGGCACGGGCAGCAATCTGCGCGGCACGAGCCCAGGGCTGCCGGTGCCGCAATCCTGGACGCTGGTCGAGCACGACCCGCTCCTCATCGCGGCCGGCACGCCGGGGCTGGCCGCGCTGCCCGCGCCGGTCACCGCCCGCTATGCCCGGGTCGATCTCGCCCGCGACCTCGAGGCGGCGATCCCGCCGGGCACCGATCTGGTCACCGCCGCGGCCTTCGCCGATCTGGTGAGCGCTGCCTGGCTCGACCGGCTGGTGGCCGTGGTCCGGGCCCGGGGGGCCGCGCTTTGCGTCGTGCTGACCTATGACGGCGGCTGGCGCTGGCGGCCCGGCGACATTTTCGATGCCGAGATCAAGCGGCTGTTCGACGCCCACCAGGGCACGGACAAGGGCTTCGGCCCGGCGCTGGGGCCGGCCGCCGTGGCGGCGTTGCGCGAGCGGCTGGCGCCGCTCGGCGGCCGGCTCCTGGTGGAGCCGAGCGACTGGCAGCTCGGCTACGACGACCGGCCGATCCAGGAGGCGCTGGTCGCGGGCTATGCCGGGGCGGCGCTCGAGCTGGCCCCGGCCGAGGCCGCGGAGATCCAGGGCTGGGCGGCGCAGCGGCGCAAGCACATCGCGGCCGGCCGCTCGGTGCACCGGATCGGCCACCACGACGTCCTCTGGCTGCCCGATCAAGAGCCCGTGTGACCGGCGGCAGCACCGGCCCCCGACCCGGCAAGCTGCTTGACCAAGCGGTCAAACATGCTAGAGGCGGCGGGTGAAAAGGGGAGCACGCGAAAGGAGACGCCCATGCCCGGAGCCCGGCAGTTCGACGAAAGCCAAGTGCTCGACGCCATGATGCGGGTGTTCTGGCAGAAGGGCTACGAGGCCACCACCATCGACGACCTGGTGCAGGCGACGGGGCTCAAGCGGGGCTCGCTTTATCATGCCTTCGGCGACAAGGCCGGGATGTTCTGCCGCACGCTCGCCCTCTATCGGCAGGAGGTGCAGGCTGCCCTCCTGCATGCGCTGCGCGGCGAAGACCCGAAGGCGGCGCTGACCCGCTTCTTCCGCCTCCTGGCGCAGGCGGCGGCGGAGCCCGGGCGGCCGAAGGGCTGCATGATGGAGGACCTGCAGCGCTGCTGCGAGCGGCTGCCGGAAGCGGTGGCGGCGGAGGCCCAGGCCGAGGCGACCGCCGTCGAGACGGCGCTGTTCGAGCTCTTCGCGCGCGCCAAGGCCGCGGGGACCCTCGGCGCCCACGCCGATCCGCGCGCCCTGGCCCGGTTCTACGCCGCTCTCGCGCGCGGCATCGCCGGCAGCGAGCCCGAGCCGATCGAGGACGTGGCCAGGCTCGGGGTCGAGCTGCTCGAGGCCGCCTGAGCCACCCTAGGTGGAGCGGCCACCGCGAGGCCAGTCTTCAGGCGCTGCCGAAGGTCTCGGCGATGATGCTGGCGTACCAAGCGTCCGCCTCGGCGCGCTGCTCCCGGCGCAGCTCGTCGCTCTCGCCGACCGCACTCACGAAGCCGTCGAAGGCGGTGATCTTGCCGTCCCGGGGCTCGTAGTTCGCACCGATCTTGACGGTGTCCTCGGGTGCGGTCGAGCTCCAGCAGGTGTTGCGGTAGCGGACGGGGAAGAGCCTGGAGCCGGTGAGCTCGTGGCGCAGCACCATGGCCGCCACCTTGGCCTGGCTGTTGGCCGAGAAGCCGGACTTGGGCATGTCGCCGGCGATCGACGCGTCGCCGAGGACGACGACGTCGGGCAGGATGGTCGAGGCCATGCTCTCGGGCGCCACCGGACACCAGCCGCTCTCGTCGGTGGCCCCGGCGGCCTGAGCGATGGCGCCGGCCTGCTGGGCTGGGATGCAGTTGACCACGTCGGCCTGGATCACATCGCCGTCCTCGGTGGTCACCGTCATGGCGGCCGGATCGACCGCCACCACCTTGCCGCCGAAATCGCCCGGCACCCATTCGATCATGCCGGAATAATGCCGGGCCCAGGCCTCCTCGAAGAGCGCCTGCTTCGAGAAGCTGGGCTTGGCGTCGAGGATCAGGATCTTCGCCGTCGGGTTGCGCTGCTTGAGCTGGTGCGCGATCAGGCTGATCCGCTCGTAGGGCCCGGGCGGGCAGCGATACGGGTTGGGCGGCGCCACCATGACGAACGTGCCGCCCTCGCGCATGGCCAGGACCTGCTCCTTCAGGAGCCGGGTCTGCGGCCCCGCCTGATAGGCGTGCGGCATGATCTCGGCGGCGGCCTGGTCGTAGCCCGCTATGGCGTCCCAGCGGATGTCGATGCCGGGCGACAGGACGAGCCTGTCGTAGGCCAGCACCGTGCCGTCCTCGAGGGTGACCGACTTGGCTGCGGCATCGACATCGGTGGCGCGGCCCTGCACCACCTCGACACCGAGCGCCGCCAGCCGGTCATAACCGTGGGTGATGTCGTCGAACTCGACCAGCCCGCCGAGATAGAGGTTTGAATAAAAGCAGGTGGTGTGCTGCGGGTTGGCCTCCAGCAGCGTGACCTGCAGGTCGGGGGCGTCCTGCTTGAGGAAGCGGGCCATGGTGGTGCCACCCGGCCCGCCGCCGATCACCACCACCCGGGCGGCGCTCTGTGCCCGGATGGGCAGCGGTGCACCGATCGTGCCGACCGCGGCGAGGAGGCCACCCGCCCCCAGCGCCGTGTTGAAGCGCCGTCGCCCGAAACGTCCCGCCATGAGCCTGCCCTCCGCTCGGTTGCCCTGCCTGCGCGCCAACGCGGTTGGCGCCGACGAGTCGCGGAGGCGGCCGAACGGTCACTCGTGGACCGCGTAGTAGGCCGCCAGCGCCGCGATCTGCTCGTCGTCCAGCGACCGCGCGATGACCTGCATCGTCGCGTTGTCGCGGGCCCCGTCCTTATACCAGTTCAGGGCCTGAATGAAATAGTCCATCGGCAACCCGAAAATCTGCGGAATTCCCGGTTTCTCGACGTTATTTTGGTGGCAGCTCGTGCATTCCTGCGCCAGGTAGGCGCCGTACTCGACGTCCGCCGCCTGCGCCGGCCGGTCGAGCAGGCCCGACGACAGCAGGGACGCCAGGGCCACGGCGGGGCCGGCCCTCATCGACGCGGCCCCCCCTGCTGCCGGCGGCGCGCGGGCCGCGCGCTCGCGCGCGGCCCCGCGACCCGATCAGTCCGTAGCGCGCTCCACGGCATCACCGGCATCGTCGACGGCATCGCCGACGGCGTCACCGGCCTCCTCGACCGCATCGCCAGTGGCCTCCACGGCATCGTCGATGGCCGCGCCCGCCTCGCTGCCAGCCTGCTCGGCCGGGCCCTCGTCGCAGGCCGCGAGGCCGAAGCCCAGCAGAGCCAAGAGCGCCACGAGCGCCAGTGGGGTTTTCGTCCGGGTCGATGTCTGCTGGGCGGTGTTCGTGCGCATGGGGTTCCTCCATAGGTTGACACGCAAGGAACAACCGGACCGTGCCCGAGGTTCCCAACCATCGCCTGCCTTTGGCCGGTCATCGCCCTGCCCTCGTCGCTCAGCCGACCTCGATCCGTGCCTGCTCGCGCCAGACATGGCCCGCCTCGTCCGACCAAGTGACCTCGAGCTCGCCCGGCTCGTCGACCCGGAGCATGAACGCCTGGTAGGGGTTGGCGGCGATCCCCGAGCTCCATTCGGCGCGGAACACCTCGGCACCATTGAAGGTGGCGACCATCGTCTCGACGATCAGCCGCGGGATGGGATTGCCCTCGCCGTCCAGCCGATGCCCGCTTTCCATCGGGTGTGACAAGAGGGTCTTGATCTCGATCACCTCGCCCCTGGCCGCGCTGGCCGGCAGGCGAAGCCGTGGCCGAACGTTCTCCACGTAGCTCATTGTCGCCTCCTCCCCCGCTCAGGCGCCGCAGCCGCCGACCATGACCCTGACCAAGCGGGACGCCCGGCGCAGGCTGCCGTCGGCCATCTCGGCCAGCGCCACGACGTCCTGGCTTTCCGCGAGGCGGATACGGCTAGCGACGAACGCCCGCCCCGACTGCGGCGTGAACCGATAGCGGGCCACCTGGGCCACGGGGTTCCGGGTCGAGAAGAGGACCACTTGGCGCACGTGATCGTCCTCGGTCATCGGGCTGTCGACGTCGACCGACACCGCGACCATGTTGCCGTTCTCTGCCACCTCGGGTGCCTCGAGCACGATGCCGCCCGCGGCAGGCGTTCGCCCGTCGAGAAAGCTCTCCAGCGCCTGGGCATACTGCGACGTGGCTGCAGCGGCGGGGCCGAGGCCGAGCCCACCCGTGCCGACCAGCGCAACCGTACCAATCAAGAGCTCGCGGCGTGCGAGATCCAGCGCCATCCCCGTCAACTCCCTGCCGAGCCGTTGATGGGGCTTGAGGTGGCGGTCGCCGTGGCGCGCGTCAACCCGCGGGCTGGCCACGGCCACGTGATCGTCCTACCTCTCGCTTCGCCATGATCCACGCCGAACGTCTCGCCTCCCTCAACGATGCTCCCGAGCGCGCCGACGCTCGCTACGTCCTCTACTGGATGCAGCAGGCGCAGCGGGTGCGCACCAACCATGCGCTCGAGTATGCGCTCGAGCAGGCGAACCGGCTCGACCTGCCGCTGGTGGTCGGCTTCGGCCTGATCGACGACTACCCCGAAGCCAACCGGCGCCACTACGCGTTCATGCTCGAGGGCCTGGCCGAGGTGGCGGTCGACCTCGAGCGGCGCGGTATCCGCTTCGTCCTCCGGCACGGCCCGCCCGATCGGGTGGCGCTGGACCTCGCCCGCGCGGCCGCGCTCGCCGTCTGCGACCGCGGCTATCTCCGCCATCAGGTCGCCTGGCGGCGGCGCGTGGCCGAGGCCGCCGGCTGCCGGGTCGTGCAGGTGGAGAGCGACGTGGTGGTGCCGGTCGAGACGGCGAGCAGCAAGGCCGAGTTCGGCGCCCGCACCATCCGGCCGAAGATCGAGCGGCACCGCGATGGCTTCCTGGCCGCGCTGGAGCCGCGGCCGACCGGCAAGAGCTCGCTCGACCTGAAGCTCGAAGGCGACCTCGACCCGCGCGAGCCCGACGCCATCCTCGATCGACTGAAGCTCGATGCCACTGTCGATCGCGTCGCCCGCTTCAAGGGTGGCGCGAGTGAGGCTTTGGCCCGGCTCGAGCGATTCGTCGGCGAGAAGCTCGATGGCTACGCCGCGGGTCGCAACGAGCCGGTGGCGCGGCGATGCTCGGAGCTCAGTCCGTACCTGCATTTCGGCCAGATCGCGCCGCTCGACCTCGCGCTCGCCGCCAGGGACGCGGAGGGCGTGGGCCGCGAGGATCGCGCGTCGTTCCTCGAGGAGCTGATCGTCCGTCGCGAGCTGGCGATGAACTTCGTGGCCTTCACCCCTGACTACGACCGCTTCACCATGCTGCCCGACTGGGCGCGCAAGACGATGCGCGAGCATGCCGGGGACCGGCGCGAGCACGTCTACGACGCGGCCACCCTCGCCGCCGGACGGACGCACGACCGGTACTGGAACGCCGCGATGCGCGAGATGCACGTCTCCGGCTACATGCACAACTACATGCGCATGTACTGGGGCAAGAAGATCATAGAATGGTCGAAAGACCACGAGACCGCCTTTGCCACGACGCTGATGCTGAACAACCGCTACTTCCTCGACGGCCGCGATCCGGCATCCTATGCCAATGTCGGCTGGCTGTTCGGCCTGCACGACCGGGCCTGGACCGAGCGGCCGGTCTTCGGCAAGCTGCGCTACATGAACGCCAAGGGCCTCGAGCGGAAGTTCGACATCGAGGCCTATGTCAAGTGGACCGAGACGCTCTGAGCGTCGCTGCGGTCCAATGCGCCCGCGAGCTGCGGATGCCGGCACGCTGCGGGAGAGCTACGGAGCATGACCCATCCGATGGTCGGTCTCGCCAGGTCGGTGACCCCCGAGGAGTGGCAGGACGAACTCGCCCGGCTGCTGGCCGAGCGCGTCGGCGCCGCCTGCGAGCACGATGGCGTGGCCATGGACGAGCTCGAGGAGGTGATCGGCAAGGAAGCCCTCATCGACGCCTGGGGCTCGGCCTGCGAAGACTTCCACACCGGCGAGCTGGCGGACGGCAGCAACGCCGCCGAGGACTACCTCAAGCGCCGCGGCTGAAACGGGAGCCCGGCCGGGCGCCATGATGTCCGGGCACTGCGCCATTCGGTGGTCAGTCTCTACGCGGTGACCGAGGTCGAGCCGGGCAGGCATTTCGCCGTCGGGGATCATCCGCCTCGATCGGCGCAGCGCCAGCGGCCTGCCGGTGCCGGGCGATCTGGCGCGCCGTGGCGACAGCTTGCGGCTTGCGGCCAGCACCGGCGACCGCCTCGTGCGCGGCCGGGCGCTGCTGGAGCCGGCCCTCGCCGGGATCGTCGGCCCGCCCCTGAACGAGCGCCGCACGATGGCCGAGTTCCTGTTTGAGATCGTCGCCGAGGAGTTGGCGGCCGCAAGCGGAAAGGACTCTCGGCCGCGGGACGACAGCCGGCCGGGCCGAGAGCGCGAAAGGGGGCGCTCGACCGAGCCTCGGCCGACGTCGACAGCGCCGCGGCGCGGCTTCGTGCCCTTGTCGTCGCCGGCTCGTTGCCTACCATGCTGGTGATGGCGACCGTCGCCGCGGAACCCCATGGATAGCTCGTGACCGAAACGTCGACCATGCACCTGTCTCGCCGCACGCTGGCCCGCCTGCGCCGCCGGCTCGCCGCGCTCCTCGAAGCTGGCCGGCGGATGTCGGCCGAGGACGGGTTCATGGTGGCCGGGCACATGGCGTTCACGGCCATCGTCGCGATCTTCCCGTTCCTCATCTTCATCACCGCGCTCTTGAGCTTTCTCGGCACCCAGGACGATGTCGAGGAGATCGTCGACCTCATGTTCGACACGATGCCGGCCGAGGTTGCGCAAGGTCTCGAGCCCGTGGTCGCCGAGGTCGTGGTCGGCCAGCAGACCGGCTTTCTCACCTTCGGCATCCTGGCCACACTCTGGGCTGCGTCGAACGGGATCGAGGCGATCCGACTCGCCTTCAACCGCGCCTACCGGGTCGAGAGCCTGCGACCGTTCTGGTTCCGTCGCCTGCAGAACTTCGTCTTCGTCGTGCTGATGGCGCTGATGGTGCCGCTGATGTCGTTCCTGATCGTGCTGGCACCGCTGCTCTGGCGGCTGGTCGAAACCTTCCTCGGCGTCGAGCTCGGCTTCGCCTTGTTTTTCACCATCGTCCGCTATGCCGTGGCTGCGGCCGCCCTTTTCTTCACCCTCCTGGCGATGCATCGGTGGCTGCCCAACCGGCGATCCGCCGCCCGGGCCCTGCTGCCCGGGGTGCTCTTGACCCTGGTGCTGTTCATCGTCGCCGGCACCGCCTTCTCGCTCTACCTGGCGCATTTCGCCGATTACAGCGTCACCTACGGCAGCATGGCGAGCGTCGTGATCGCACTTTTGTTCTTTTACATGACATCCGTCATCGTGATTCTCGGCGCCTATGTAAATGCTGCGCTGTACCCGGCGAGGAACCAGCAGCAGACGGCCCCGTGATTATTGGTTTGCAGGGCCACACAGATTACGTTATGGTCATCCGCCAGTCGGCTTTCGTCCATTCTGGCGGCATGCCGGCCGGGGAACCGGCTCGGCTCGGGCGCTGTTGGTGCGACGGAGGGACAGCACAGTGACGATCGCGATGAAGGACTTGCCGCACGCCGCCGACTACCCGTTTCCGGCCCCGCTGGAGCGCTACGTCTTCGCCGGCGAAGGCGAGGCGCCGACCTTCGCGGTCGAGGGGCGCGTACCGGTGCTCGCCCTGGGCTCGAACGCCGCCCCCGCCCAGCTGCGTCGCAAGTTCGGCGAGAGCAATGGCTGGATCCCGGTAAGTCGGGCCGTGCTGTTCGACCATGTCGTTGTCTATTCTGCCCATTTCACGCGCTACGGCGCCATCCCGGCGACGCTGCACCGCTATCCCGGCGGCATCGCCTTCGTCGCCCTGACCTGGCTCGACGAGGGGCAGCTTCGGCGGATGCACGACAGCGAATCCCTCGGTGTGAACTACGACTATGTCGAGGTCGCCGACATTCGCCTCGAGCACGACGGCGGCGGCATCACCGCGTCCCTGCCGATCGGCGCCTATGTCAGCCGGCACGGGCCGCTGCTGCACGCGGCCAAGCCCATCCGGCTCGCCGAGACCGCCGCCTCGGGCTGCCCGCTGCCGGCCCTGACCCAGCCCGCAGCCCTGCGCTTCGCCCACAAGCGCGTCGCACCGGAGCTTGGCTACGACGCCTTCATGGCGCGGCTCATCGCGGACCAGGACTTCCGCATCGAGATGACCGGCCGGCTGCAGGCGCACTGACCCGCGCGCCGCAGGCCCTCTAGAACGACGAGCCCGGCTGCTCCAGGAACGCCAGCTCGGCGGCGGTGCTCGCTCGCCCGAGGATCGCGTTGCGGTGCGGGAAGCGGCCGAACCGGGCGACGACGTCGCGGTGGCGGATGGCGTAGTCGAGATACTCGGCGTGGCCCAGGGCGCGAAACAGCGCGACCGAGCGCTCCTGGTCGGCCAGGTTCTCGGCGTGCTCGAACGGCAGATAGAGGAACAGCCGCCGGTCGGTGTCGAAGCCCGCATCGAAGCCCCGGTCGACGCCCAGCCGTGCCAGGGCCAGCGCCTTGGCGTCGGTGACGAAGGCCGCGGGCGTGCCGCGATGGATGTTGCGTGGCACCTGGTCGAGGAGGATCACCAGCGCCAGGAGGCCCGGCGGCTCGACCGCCCAGCCGTCGATCTCGCCGTCCCGGGCCTGTGCGTAGAGCGCTCCCAGCCGCGTCTCGACCTCGCGGTCGAAGGCGGCGCCACCCTTGAACCAGTCGGGCGTGGTCCGGGGATCGAACCAGAAATCGAGCACTGCGCGATAGTCCATGGACCGCCCCTCCTCCTGGCTGCTCAGAGGCCGTAGTAGAGCTCGAACTCGGCCGGCGTCGGCAGCCTGGCGAGGTGATCGAGCTCGGCCCGCTTGACCCCGATATAGGCCTCGATCAGCTCGGCCGACATGACGTCGCCGCGCAGGAGGAAGTCGTGGTCGGCCTCGAGCGCCTCGAGCGCCGCGTCGAGCGTCCGGCAGGTCGAGGGAATGCCCTCGAGCTCCTCGGCGCGGAGGTCGTAGAGGTTGCGGTCCATGGCGTCGCCCGGCTCGAGCCGGCGGGCGATCCCGTCGAGGCCGGCCATCAGCACCGCGGAAAGGGCCAAATAGGGATTGACGCTCGGGTCCGGGAAGCGCAGCTCGACGCGCTTCCGGTCCGGGCGGTCGGCGTAGGGGATGCGGATCGCCGCCGACCGGTTGTGCGCCGCGAACGTGAGCAGCGTCGGCTCGTCCATGGACGGCTGGAGTCGGCGGTAGCTGTTGGTGGTGGGGTTGGTGAAGGCGTTGAGCGCCTTCGCGTGCGCCAGGACGCCAGCGGTGAACTGCAGGCAGAGCTGGCTCAGATCGGCGTAGCCCTGCCCGGCGAACAGCGGCTTCGTGCCAGCCCAGAACGAGTAGGCGAGGAAGAGCGGGGCGCCCGGCTCGTCGCCGACGGGCTTGGCCATGAAGCTCGCCGACTTGCCGTAGCCGGCGGCCACCTGGTGGGTGACGTACTTGACGAGCTGCAGCCGGTCGGCGAGCTCGACGAGGCCGCTCTTGCCGACCATGACCCGGTGCTGGCTCGCCGCCGGGCCATGCTCGTGGCGCAGCTCGGGCAGGCCCAGGCCGCGGAGCGTGGTCGTGATCTCGGCGCGGATGTCGCTGTGGTGATCGGCTGGTGGCAGGCAGGCCTGGGCCGCCGAGGGAGCCGGCCGGTGGCCGCCGTTGCCGCCGGCATAGGCGATCCCTCCGGCGGTGCGCGCCTCGCTCGATTCGAGCGCATAGGCGGCGCGCAGCGGCCCCCGTTCGATGCGAACGTCGTCGAAGAGGAAGAAGCCGATCTCGGCCGAGAGGCGACACGCATCGGCGATGCCGCTCTCGGCGAGGTGGGCCTCGGCGCGGTGGGCAGCCGACCGGGGATCGCGCTCGTAGCCCATGCCGGTCGCGGGCTCGGCCCCGTCGGCGACCAGGCACATGGTCGGCTGGGCCGCAAAGGGGTCGATGAAGGCGGTCGCGAGATCGGGTCTGAGGAGCAGGTCCGCCTCGCTGACGTCGCGCCAGCCGGGAACCGCCGAGCCGTCGATCAGGAGGCCTTGCTCGAGCTGGTGGCGCTCGAGGCTCGGGCCGTCCAGCGTGGTGTGCCGCCAGCGGCCAGCGAGGTCTGTGAACCGGAGATCGATACTCTTGATGCCCTCGCCCTCGATCCGCTCGACGAGCGCGTCCACCTGACCCATCGCTTGGCCCCACTGAGATTGCCGCGCCGCTGCCGGCACGAGCCCGTTGCCTCTCC
The DNA here is from genome assembly GCA_964460465.1 of uncultured Geminicoccaceae bacterium. GTDB lineage: Bacteria > Pseudomonadota > Alphaproteobacteria > Geminicoccales > Geminicoccaceae > SLRI01. Next base: position 39,175 of record CAYWSB010000021.1, read on the forward strand.
TTAGCAGCCTGCGCGCGGCGGCGCGATGGCGGCGATGCCACCGTCGGCGTGCCGGCGAGCCGCCCGGCGGGCGCGGTCCCGAGACGGCTCGTGCGTTGCCGCGGGGCGAGAATCGCTTATTGTCGGTCCGGCCCGACCGATCGCAGCGAGATGGAGGTACCCGCATGGGGTGGATCCTCGCCCATGACGGCTACGTGCCGGCCAAAGAGAGGCACCGCGAGGCGCTGACGACCCTGGGCAACGGCTATTTCGCGACCCGGGGTGCGACCACCGATGCGGTGGCCGACGACCATCACTACCCCGGCAGCTACGTCGCCGGCCTCTACAACCGCCGCACCAGTCGGGTCGGTGACCGCGACATCGAGAACGAGGACCTCGTCAACGTCCCCAACTGGCTGCCGCTGACCTTCAGGATCGGCGACGGCCCCTGGTTCCGCATCGACGAGGTGACGATCGAGCACTACCGGCTGGAGCTCGACGTCAAGCGGGGTCTCTTGACCCGCGACATGCGCTTCCGGGACGCCGCCGGCCGGACCACGCGCTGGCACGAGGAGCGCATGGTCAGCATGGGCGACCGGCACCAGGCCGGCATCCGGCTGACCCTCGAGGCGCTCGACTGGAACGGGCCGATCACCATCCGTTCGGGCCTCGACGGCGGCGTGATCAATGCCGGCGTCGACCGCTACAAGGCGCTGGAGAGCCGGCATCTGGAAATGATCGACACGCGGGTGATCGATCCCGAGACCATCCTGCTGCGCTGCCGCACCAACCAGTCTCGGGTCGAGATCGTCGAAGCGGCGAGGCTCCGGCTCTGGCAGGGTGGCGAGGCGGTCGCCGCAGCGCGCGACACGCACCGCACCGAGGTCGCCATCGAGCAGACCGTGACCCTGGCCATGGACCGCCGGCCGCTCGTCGTCGAGAAGCTGGTGGCCCTCTACACCGGCCGCGACCCCGCGATCTCCGAGCCCGGCCTGGAGGCGGAGGCGGCGCTGGCGAGGACCGACGACTTCCGGACGCTGCAGGCGCACCACGAGCGGTGCTGGGGACAGCTCTGGGACACCTGCGACATGACGCTCGAGCGGCTGGTCGGCGACAACGGCGAGCAGGTCAAGCTCCGCGTGCACATCTTCCACCTCCTGCAGACGATCTCGCCCAACTCGATCGACTACGACGTCGGCGTGCCGGCGCGCGGCTGGCACGGCGAGGCCTATCGCGGCCACATCTTCTGGGACGAGCTGTTCATCCTGCCGTATCTGACCCTGCGCCTGCCGATGCTGGTGCGCGAGACCATCCGCTACCGCTACCGGCGGCTGGGCGAGGCCAGGCGGGCAGCCAAGGCCGCCGGCTATCGGGGCGCGATGTTTCCCTGGCAGAGCGGCTCGAACGGCCGGGAGGAGACCCAGATCGTCCACCTCAACCCCGCATCGGGCCGCTGGCTGCCGGACACCAGCCAGCGCCAACGCCACGTCAACGCCGCCATCTGCTACAATATCTGGCGGTACTGGGAGGCCACGCTCGACGACGACTTCATCTACTACTACGGTGCCGAGCTCTTCCTTTCCATCGCCCTGTTCTGGTCGTCGATCGCCACCTACGACGCGGCCACCGACCGCTACGAGATCAGGGGAGTGATGGGCCCGGACGAGTTCCACACCGCCTATCCCGGCACCGACCCCGAGAAGGCGGGTGGCATCGACAACAACGCCTACACCAACGTCATGGTCGCCTGGGCCATGGGCCGCGCCATCGACCTGCTCGACATGCTGCCGCAGACCCGGCGCACCAAGCTCATGGGTTCACTGGGCATCGACCAGCGCGAGCTCGACCGCTGGTACGACCTGACCCGCAAGCTCAAGGTGCCGTTCCAGGACGGCGGCATCATCAGCCAGTTCGACGGCTACGCGCGGCTGAAGCAGCTCGACTGGGCCGCCTATCGCGAGAAGTACGACGACATCCACCGCCTCGACCGGATCCTCGAGGCCGAGGGCGACGACCCCAACTGCTACCAGGTCTCGAAACAGGCCGACGTCCTGATGCTCTTCTACCTCTTCTCGGCCGAGGAGCTGGATCTGATCTTCGAGGCCCTGGGCTACGACTTCACCCACGAACTGATCAAGAAGAACATCGACTACTATCTCGAGCGCACCAGCCACGGCTCGACCTTGAGCCTGATCACCCACGCCTGGGTCCTGGCGAGGGCGGATCGCGAGCACTCCTGGCACCTCTTCAGCCGGGCGCTGGACAGCGATATCGACGACATCCAGGGCGGCACCACGCCCGAGGGGATCCACACCGGGGCGATGGCCGGCACGGTCGATCTGGTCCAGCGCAACTATCTCGGCCTCGAGACCCGCGCCGGCGTGCTGCACTTCAACCCGACCCTGCCGGTCGACGTCGAGCGGCTGCAGGTCCGGCTGCGCTATCGTCGGCACCGCCTCGATGTCGTGGCGACCCAGACCAGCCTGCAGGTGCACAGCCGCCCCGAGGTGGCGCCGATGATCGACATCGCCTATCGCAGTCACGTTCGCAAGCTGAGCCCCGGCGACACGCACGACTTCCGGCTGATCCGTCCGGAGGATCGCAACCGGGGCAATCGCCGTGCAGCGGCCGATGCGGCGGGTGACCGTTCCGCGGTCGAGAGGGAAGGCAGAGTGCCATGAGTGAGGATGCGATCGCCAGGGCGAATGCGCGGCTGATCGAGGCCTTCGCGGCCCGCGACGCGTCCGCCGCCGCCGCCCGCTACACCACCGACGGCAAGTTGATGGCGCCGTTCGCCGAGGCCTATGTCGGGCGCGAGGCGATCCGCGACTTCATCCAGCAGGGGTTCGCGAAGGGGGTCGCCCGGCTCGGCCTCGTGACCGTGGCCATCGAGGTCCTGGGCGACACCGCGTGGGAGGAGGGTCTGTTCACGCTCTGGACCACCGACGGCACGATCCTCGACCACGGCAAGTACATCGTCATCTGGAAGGCGGTGGACGGCGAGTGGCTGATGGCGCGCGACATCATGTCGAGCAACCGGCCACCGCCCTGAGCGCCCGGCGCACTGCGGCACCCCGCGGTTGAGCCGTGGCCTTGCCGTTCCGCCTGGACGGCAGGTCGCGAGCTGATACGATGAGTGGCAAGCGGCCGATTCCCCGACGGCTGCGCCCAAGGCGGGAGGAAAAAATGAGACGTACCCTCAGCACGACGGCGAGCGTCGTCACCCTGGCGCTCCTGGCGACGAGCGCTGCCGCCAGCGATCTCGCCCCCACCAGCGGCGAAACCGTCTATTTCCGCGGCTGGCAGTACAAGACCGACATCGTGCAGGACAATGTCGACCGCTACAACCGCGAGCTCGGCGGCAAGGTCGACTACGCCACCGTCACCGGCGACTACCCGGCCATCATGGAGACCAACCTCATCGCCGGGGCGGAGCTCGACATCCTCTACGCCAACCCGTCCCAGGCCGCCCGCTACTTCGACGGCGGCTGGGTCATGACGGCGGAGAACCTGCCGAACATCGACGCGATCAAGGCCGACATGTACCCCAACATCCTCGAGGCCTGGACCTACAAGGGCGAGCTCACCGGGCTGTCCTACTTCGTCAGCACACGCGGCGTGATGCACGTCAATCTCGAGAAGTACTACGAGCTGGGCTACACCGACGCCGACTTCCCGAAGACCTGGGACGAGCTCTACGACCAGGTCTACGAGATGCGCGACAAGGGTCTGGCGCAGCCGTTGCTGCCGCACTGGATCAACGAGTGGTACGGCATCTCCTGGGGCTTCGTCTTCGAGGTGATGAACCGCGGTGGCGAGATTGCCGGTCCGGAGACGCACCAGCCGGTGCTGGACACGGCCGAGGGCAGCCCGGCCTGGGCGACGCTCGAGGACTGGAAGCGGATCTGGAACGACGGGCTCGTCCCGGAGGAGGTGCTGACCTACAACGAGAGCGCCTATATCGACGCCTACGCGTCCGGCCGCTACGTCTTCAGCCCGCAGCAGCTCTACGATCTCGAGACGTTCAACCGCCCCGACCGCTCGCAGATCGCCGGCCATGCCAGCCTGCTCCCCTACCAGGGCCAGAGCTGGGGGCTGCTCGACAGCGCGGTCTACCTCATGACCAGCCGCAACCGCAGCGACGCGCACACCGACGACGTCATGAAGTTCGCCAACTGGTACGGCTTCCGTGACCATGAGGGCGAGATCTTCGTCGGCCAGCGCTGGATGCAGGAATCGATGCTCTTCTCCGGCTACAGGTCGGTGATGGAGAGCGACGCCACCGCCGAGCGGATGAAGGGGGCGCTGGCCCGCGAGCAGGACATCGAGGCGGTGCTCGGCGTCTACGCCGCCACGCCGTACCCCAAGGGCATCTGGAACGTCGTCTGGTCGGAGGAATTCAACAGCTGGCTCCGCGACGAGCTGCAGGAGTTCCTGCTCAACGACGGCGACATCGCCACGATGCTGACGTCGATCAACGAACGGATCGACCAGCTCAACGCCCAGTACGGCATCTGAAGGAAAGGATGTGGGGAAGATGATCTTCCCCACGCCCCATCGTTCCTGAAGTTCGGAGGGGGCGTGGGGGAACTCAGTTCCCCCACCCTGCTGCCTTCGACCTGCGCACTTACGGGGAGCGAGCTGCATGGTGCTGGCCAGCACGACGGCGGGGCGGACGGCCGAGCTATCGAACCTGCGCTTTGCCCTGCTTCTGGCGCTGCCGGTCCTTGTTTTCCTCGTCCTGGTGGTAGCTTATCCGCTCGGCTACGCGCTATGGATGAGCTTTCAGCGGATCATCTTCTTCGGCGGCTACCGCACCCAGTTCGTGGGGCTCGACAACTACACGACGATGTTCGCCGATGCCCGCTTCTGGTGGTCGGCCTGGGTCTCGATCCGCTTCACACTGCAGTCCGTCGTGCTCGCCATGGCGATCGGCCTCGGCTTGGCACTGCTGCTGAACCGGCCGATGCGGTTCGCGGGCCTGGTGCGGACCATCGTCATCCTGCCCTGGTGCGTCTCGCTCTACGGCACCGGAATCATGTTCTCCTACCTCGCCACCGGCCAGACCGGCTTCGGCACGGCACTCGCCTACTTCTTCGGCGCCGACCAGCCGGTCAACTTCGTCAACCAGCGCTGGGTGATCGAAGTCCTGGCGCTGGGCAATGCCTGGAACATGGCGCCGCTGGTGGCCTTCTTCCTCCTCGCCAACCTGAAGACTATCCCCAAGCGCCTCTATGACCTCGCCGCCATCGACCGGCTGACGCCCTTCGAGACCTTCTGGAACGTCACCCTGCCGCCGCTGCGCTTCACCATCTTCGTCTTCACCTGCATCACCACCGTCCTGTCGATGAAGCTCTTCGACTTCGTCTTCGTGCTCTCCGGCGGCGGGCCGGGGACCACCTCCGCGGTCATGACGTTCACCATCTACCGGATCAGCTTCCGCGACCTGAACCTCGGCTACGGGGCGGCGCAGTCGTTCTTCCTGCTCTTCCTGATCGTGGGCTCGACCATGGCGCTCTATTTCTTCTGGGGTCGGAAGGAGGCCGCCCGGTGAGGCGCCGCTTCTCCATCTGGCTGGTGCTGGGCGTGGTGATCGCCCTCTTCTGGACGCTCCTGCCGATCTACTGGTTCTTGAAGATCTCGCTCCTGACACCCGACGAGATCGCCCGCTTCCCGCCACCGCTCTATCCGCTGAACCCGACGCCGGCAGCCTTCTTCAACATCTTCGGCTTCGACTATCAGGTGGCGGACGAGCTCGTGCGCCGGGCCTCGGGGCAGGCCAACCAGATCATTCGCGGCCTCACCAACAGCCTGATCGTCTCGCTGATCGCGACAGCCGTCACCCTCGTGGTCGTGGTGCCGCTGGCCTACGTCTTCGCCCGGCTCGACTTCCGCTTCAAGAACCCGCTCCTGATCACCATCCTGCTGTCGGTGGCCCTGCCGCCGGTATCGACCCTGATCCCCTTCTACTCGCTCTACATCCAGCTCGGCCTCGCCGGGACCAGGACCGGGCTGGTGATCGTGACGCTGACCATCACCATCCCCTTCGTCACCTGGATGCTGATCGGCTATCTCCGGAACCTGCCGCCGGTCGAGCGGCTCGCGCGGGTCGACGGCTACACCCGGCTGCAGACGCTCTTCTTCATCGTCGTCCCGCTGGCCAAGAGCGGGATCGCGGTCGCCGCGGTCATCGCTTTCCTCTTCTCCTGGAACGAGTACACCTACGCCCTCGTCCTGGTGAACGGCACGCCGGCCAACACGCTGCCCACGGCCATCTCGGGCTTCCTCTTCCAGCACCCGGAGCCCTCGCACCTGGCGGCGTCGCTCGCCGTCAGCATCATCCCGCCGGCGCTGGTCGCCTTCTTCCTGCAGCGGCACATCGGCGAGATGAATCTCGTCGATCCGGTGCGCTGAAAGCCCTCTGGGAGCCGCGATGGCCGAGATCCGCCTCGAGAGAATGAACAAGCGCTTCGGCGCCTTCACCGCGGTGGAGAGCCTCGATCTCGAGATCAGGAACGGCGAGTTCCTGGTGCTGCTCGGACCCTCGGGCTGCGGCAAGACCACGACCTTGAACTGCATCGCCGGGCTCGAGACGCCGACCGCCGGGCGCATCCTCTTCGACGGCGAGGACGTGACCCGGCTGCCACCGCATACCCGCAACATCGCCATGGTCTTCCAGTCGGCGCTCCTCTACCCGCACATGACCGCGCGGCAGAACATCGAGGCGAGCCTGCGCCGCTCGGGGCTCGACGCCGGGGAGCAGCAGCGGCGGATCGACGAGGTCGTCCGCCTGCTCGAGATCGACGACCTGCTGGCCAAGCTGCCGAGTCAGATGTCGGGCGGCCAGCGCCAGCGGGTCGCCACCGCCAAGGCCATCGTCCGCCAGCCCACGGCCTTTCTGCTCGACGAGCCGCTCTCCGCCCTCGACGCGGCGATGCGCCTGACGCTCCGCTCGGAGATCGTCAACCTCCAAAAGCGGCTGGGGACGACCACGGTCTTCGTCACCCACGACCAGGTCGAGGCGATGACCATGGGCGACCGGATCGCGGTGATGAACGCCGGCCGACTGGAGCAGATCGGCTCGCCCGCCGATATCTACAAGGAGCCGCTCACCCTTTTCGTTGCCGGCTTCGTCGGCTCGCCGCCGATGAACCTGATCCCGGGCGAGGTGGTCGAGGCCGAGGGCGGTCGCTGCTTCGTGGCCGGCGATTTCCGGCTGCCGATCCAGGCCGTGCCGGGTGCGGTCACGCTGGGCTTCCGGCCGCAGCATCTGGACCTCGTGCCCGAGCCCGGTCCGGGTGTGCTGCCGTGCGAGGTCTTCGCGCTCGAGCATCTCGGCCGCGAGACCGTGCTGATCATGGAGGATCCGGCCCGGCGCCGCGTCCGTGCCCTGGTCGAGGCCGATTTCGAGGCCAGGGTCGGCGAGCGGATCAACATTGCACCGGACCCGCGGCACTGCCTGGTCTTCGACAGCGCCTCGGGCCGGCTCATGACGGGGAGACACGAGGCATGACCCAAGCACCGCTGCGAATGGGGGTGATCGGCCTGGGCTACATGGGATCGCTGCACGCCCGGCTTTGGCACGAGCTGCCGCACACCGAGCTCGTCGCCGTGGCCGACATCGACGCGGCCGCCGGCAAGGCGGTGGCCGCGCGCTACGGCTGCGCCTTCCACCAGGATGCGGCGGACCTCCTGGCGCGGGCCGACATCGACGCGGTGAGCATCGTCACGCCCGACCGGCTGCACGTGGCCCCGGCCGTGGCGGCGGCAGCGGCAGGCAAGCACATCTTGCTCGAGAAGCCGATGGCCCACGACGGCGCGGCCGCGGCCGAGATCGCGGCCGCGGTCGAGCGGCACGGGGTCCGGCTGATGGTGGCGCACGTGCTGCGCTTCGATCCGCGCTACGTCCAGCTCCGGGCCGCTGCCGATCCGGAGCAGCTCGGCGACCCCATCCATCTGCGCGCCAAGCGCAACTCGGTGCGGAGCCTGGCGCAGCGCCTGGGGGCCAATTCCTCGATCCTCTACTACCTTGGCGTGCACGACATCGACATGCTGCAGTGGGTCGCCCGCTCGCCCATCACCCGGGTCTACGCCCGCAAGGTGCAGAAGCTCTCGAACGGCAACGAGGACGCGCTCTATGCGGTGCTCGAGTTCGCCAACGGGGCGATCGGCAATCTCGACTACAGTTGGGCCTGGCCGGACGGGCTGCCCAACGGCTACTGGGTGCATTTCGAGGTGGTGGGGACGCAGAGTGCCACCTTTCTCGAGGTGCGCGACCAGGGCCTGCACATCGTCGGCCCGGAGCGGACCATGGGTGCGGACACCCATCTCTGGCCCGAGATCAACGGCGCGATCACCGGCATCCTCAAGGACGAGCTGATGCACTTCGCCTCGGCCGTCCTCGCGGGCAAGCCCTTCGTCCAGGACTGGCGGGATGCCCAGGACGCCATCCGCGTGATCGACGCGATCTTCGCCTCGGTCGACCAGGGTGGCCCGGTCGCGGTCGCCCGGGGCTGAGCGCGCTTGCGCGGTTTTCTGGCCGATCCCACCTACATCGACATGCCACGACAAGGAGAACAAGCAATGGCTAGGCGGACGAGCATGCAGGCGAGCGGCCTGGTGCTGGCGGCAGCGCTGCTGGCAGCACCGGTCGGCGCCGCCCAGGCGCAGGATATCACCCTAGAGTTCGTCGTCTGGAACTACTCGCTCGACACGATCGAGGACAATGTCCGGCAGTTCGAGGCGGCGAATCCGGGCATCAAGGTCAACGTCACCGACTACACCTGGCCCGACTACCACGACAGCCTGGTCCTGCGCTTTCGGAGCGGCACCACGACCGACGTCATCTATGGCGGCCAGGACTGGCTGCCGGCCTGGGCAGCCGCGGGCTTCCTCGCCCCATTGGACGAGATCGCACCCGAGCAGATCGCATCGTTCCGTGGCGAGCTCGCCGACTTCACGATCTCCGACATGACCTATGACGGCCAGCTCTACGGCCTGCCCTACTACGCCGACACGATCTCCTTCCTCTACAACGCCAAGATCCTGGAGGAGGCCGGCATCGCCGTGCCGACGACCTGGGACGAGGTGGCGGCGGCAGCGCGCCAGCTCAACGAAGGCGGCATGGAGATGCCGATCGTCTACGAGTTCAACCAGGAGCTGCCGAACTTCTTCGATGCCTTCGTCGCCCAGATCTACGGGCGGGGCGGGGATCTGTTCGACGAGAACGGCGAGGCGATCTTCGATGATCCGGAGAACGCGGCCTTCCAGCAGCTCGCCTGGCTCCGCGACATGATCGCCGACGACCTGGTCGCCTTCGAGAACCACGAATCGACCGTCATCACGGCGATGAACACAGGCAACCACGCCTTCACCATCGTCTACAACTACGTTCTCGCCGCCATGAACAACGCGGCCGAGCAGCCGCGCGCCGGCGAGTTCCAGCTCGCCCGGATGCCGGGCGAGGCGCAGAGCACGTTGGGCTTCACCAAGTTCTACGCCATCACCACCCAGGCGGCCGAGGACGAGGCGCGGCGCGAGGCGGCCTGGAAGTTCGTCGAGTTCATGGCGGGCCCGCCCTACGCGGTCGCCAAGCGCTGGGCGGTCGAGAAGGGCCTGGGCTTCGGCCAGCTGCCGCTGCTCGAGGACCAGGACGTCATCGACGCCTGGAGCGGCTGGGTCGACATGGACACGCTCAAGGCCCAGGTCGAGAGTGCCCGCGCCGGCACCTGGACCGAGTGGACCGCCATCTGGGCCGCGCAGTTCCGGCCGATGATGGCCCAGGCGATGATCGGCGAGCGGCCGGTCGAGGACGTGGTGGCCGACGGCGCCGCCCGCTGGAACCAGCTCCGCGAGCAGATGAAGAACCGCTGAGCCCCGCTGAAACGCACCGGCCGGCCCCCGGGCGGGGCGGCCGGTGCGGATCGGCACTCCTGCCCGTCTGGCGCCCATGTGGCATCTGAACCGGTTTCCCGTGCTCTGGCTGGGCGGCCCGTTGCTGCTGGTCCTCGTCTTCACCGTGCTGCCGATCGGGCACGCGCTCTGGACCAGCCTGCACGCTGCCCATTTCCTTTTCCCCGACCAGCTCGACTGGGCCGGCACCGCCAACTACCGGCGGGTGCTCACCAGCAGCTATTTCTTCGCCACTTCGACGGTCTCGCTCAAGTTCACGGTGATCGCCGCCCCGGTCGTGGTGTGCCTCGGCACCGCGATCGCCCTCCTGCTGCAGCGGCGCTTCGTCGGACGCGCGGTGGTGCGCTCCGTCGTGCTCCTGCCCTGGGTGCTGCCGGGGGCGATCAGTGCGGTCCTGTGGATCTGGGTCTTCAACCCGAGCTGGGGCATCCTCAACGGCATCCTCCGCGATCTCGGCCTGATCTCGCGCTCGATCCCCTGGCTCAGCGACGGCGGCCTCGCCTTCTGGGCGGTCACCGTGGCGCATGTCTGGACGCAGATCCCGTTCTCGGTGGTGCTCGTGATGGCGGCCCTCTCGACCATCGATCCGGACCTCACCGAGGCCGCCAAGGTCGACGGCGCCAACGCGCTGCGCCGCTTCCAGCACGTCACCTATCCGGCGATCAAGGCAGTGCTGGTGCTGCTGCTGATCTACAATGCGCTCGTCGCGTTCACGACCTATGACCTGGTCTACGCCATGACCGGTGGCGGGCCGGGCACGGCGACCTCGCTCCTCGCCTTCCAGATCTGGCGGGAGAGCTTCTCGATGTACGACTTCGGCGCCGGTGCCGCGGTCGCCTTCGTCGTCGTCGCCTTCTCGGCGGTGATGATCGTGCTGATCACGCGGGCGCTGCCCTCGGATCTCTTCGCCGGCGGCGAGGGAGAGGAGGCATGAAGGGTCTCGCCGACCGGGCGCTGGTCCATCTGGCCGCCCTCGTGCTGCTCGCCTTCGCGGCTGGACCGGTCTTCCTCGCCGGCATGGGCAGCGTCTTTCCCGACCGCGTCCTCTTCGACAGCGGGCGCTCGATCCTCGAAGGCGGGGCCAGCCTCGAGAACTACCGCTACATCTTCACCGGGGAGCTGCCCAGCGCCTACATGGCGGAAGGGGCCAACCGGGGCATGATCTCGGATGCCGCCCGCCAGGTGCCCGGCAGTCTCTGGAACTCGGCCCAGATCGCCCTTTCGGTCATGGCGCTCAACCTGCTGCTCGGGGCGCCCGCCGCCTTCGCGTTCGCCCGCATGGTCTTTCCGGCGAAGAAGGCGGCGTTCCTGTTCCTCATCCTCAGCCCGCTCGTGCCGACGATCGCGCTCGTCCTGCCGATCTACATGCTGGTCGACCGGATCGACCTGCTCGGCACCAAGCTCGCCGTCATCCTGGTGCATACCGCCCGCTCGATCCCGTTCACCATCCTCATCCTCTCCGTGTTCTTCCGGAAGATGCCCAAGGAGCTGTTCGAGGCGGCGCTGCTCGACGGCTGCGACAGGTTCCAGAGCTTCCGGCGGATCGCGCTGCCGTTGGCGCTGCCGCCGGTCTGCGCCACCGGGCTCTTCGCCTTCATGCTGTCCTACACCGAGTTCCTGTTCGCCATGGTCCTCTCGGGCGATGCGCGGAGCCGGCCGCTCTCGGTCGTCATGGCCTCGCTGGCGCGCAACCCCGATGTCTCCTGGAGCCTGCTCAACAGCGCCATCTTCATCGCCATCCTGCCGACGCTGGTCCTGGTGGTCGTCGTCTGGCGCTATGTCGTCGAAGGCCTGCTCTCGGGTGCGGTCAAGGGCTGAGGGGCGGCGCTCAGAGAAGCTGGGCCGAGATCTCCGCACCGGCCCGACGCAGGGCTTCGAGGATCGCCTCGACCGGGGGCGTCTTGCCGTGGCGGCGCAGATGCGGGACCACGATGCTGGCCACGGCACGGCCGTCGGATCCCACCAGCGGCACCCCGATATCGGTCACCCCCTCGACGTCGCGGCTCTCCGAGACCCGCGCCCCGGTCCGCCGGATGGTGTCGAGCAGCGCCAGCAGCACCGGCCGGTCGACCGCTGCCGCCGCCATTTCGGCCGCCTCGGCGATCATCCGGTCGCGAACGGCCTCGGGCTGAAAGGCCAGGACCAGAAGGCCGGAGGTCGCCTCGAGCGCCGGCCGCCGATAGCCGAGCCGGAGCGCGAAACTGATGTCGGCGCTCCCTGCGGTGGTGGCGATGACCACGGTCTCGCCCTGGTTGACGACGACCAGGTGCGCGGACTGGCCGGTCTCCTCGCTCAGCCGCTCCATCACCGGCACGGCGATCTCGGCGAGCCGGCGTGGCCGCGGCGTGCGCATGCCGAGCTCAAAGAGGCGGTTGGTCAGCCTGAGCCGGTCGGCCTCGTCGCGCGCCAGGTAGCCGCGCTCGACCAGCACGTGGACCATGCGGAAGATCTCGGCCTTCGAGCGCCCAAGCCGGGCGGCGATCGCCCGGGTCGAGAGCGGCTCGGCCGCACCCGCCAGCAGCTCCAGGATGTCGAGCCCCTTCTCGAGCGCCGGGGCGGCATAGCCGGGGCGGCGCGCCTCGAGAGCACTGGCAGGCTGGCCCGGCGGCGCCATGAACCTTTCTCCTCACATGGTCAGTTGATTCATATATGAACCTTGACTGCAAATACAGAACGATCCAAGCTTCGATCCGAGCCACGGACGCACGCCACGGCAGGGAGGGCCGGCGTGAGCTACACGTTCCAGTTTCGCGACGTGTTCGCCGCCTGGGAGGTCATTCTCCAGGGCGTGTGGATGACGCTCTACCTCTCGGCCGTCACCATGCTCCTGGGCCTCCTGATCGGCGTGCTCTTTGCCGCCGCGCGGGTCTACGGCGCCTGGCCGCTCCGCGCCCTGGTTGCCGCCTATGTCGAGGCGATCCGCAACACGCCGCTCCTGGTCCAGCTCTTCATCGTCTTCTTCGGCCTACCGAGCGTCGGCATCCGCTTCGATGCGACCACGGCCGCCGTCATCACGCTGACCATCAATCTCGGCGCCTACGCGACGGAGATCGTCCGCGCCGGGCTCGAGGCGGTGCCCAAGGCGCAGGTCGAGGCCGGCCACGCGCTCGGGCTTTCCGGCCTGCAGGTCTTCCGTTACATCATTCTCTTCCCGTCGCTGAAGATGATGTACCCGTCATTGGCCAGCCAGTTCATCCTACTGATGCTGGCGACCAGCATCACCTCGCAGATCGCCGTGACCGACCTCTTCCACGTGGCCTCGGTCATCCAGTCCCGGACCTTCCGCGACTTCGAGGTCTATACGGTTATCGGGGTGCTCTACATCCTGCTCGCCCTCGGCTTTCGCGGCTTCTTCGCGATCGTCTACCAGCTCGCGTTCGGCCGGCGATGATCAGATCCTTCGGCTGGATCGACGTCCTCTACCTCGTCTACGCGATGCGCTGGACGCTGGCGCTGACCGCCACCGCGTTCGTCGGCGGGGCGCTGGTCGGCGTGCTGGTGGCGGTGATGCGGGTGTCGCGGTTCTGGCCGCTCAAGCTCCTGGCCATGCTCTACGTCCAGCTGGTACAGGGCACGCCACTCCTGGTGCTGCTGTTCGTCTTCTTCTTCGGCCTCTCGATCGTCGGCCTGCCGGTGCTGCCCTGGATCGCCGCTGCCATCGCCTTCTCGATCTATGCCGGCGCCTTCCTGGGCGAGATCTGGCGGGGTGCGCTCGAGGCCATCCCTAGGACGCAGTGGGAGGCCGGCGCGGCGCTCGGGCTCGGCTTCGGTGAGCAGCTCCGCTACATCATCGTGCCCCAGGCCGTGCGCATCGCCATCCCGCCCACGGTCGGCTTCCTCGTCCAGCTGATCAAGAACACCTCGCTCGCCGCGACGATCGGCTTCGTCGAGCTGACCCGCGAGGGCCAGCTCACCACGGCCTCGACTTTCCAGCCCTTCGCGGTCTACCTGACCGTGGCCTTTCTCTATTTCCTCATGTGCTTCCCCTTGAGCCAGTGGAGCCGTCACCTCGAGCGGAGGACCCATGGCGCTGCTTGAGATCGAGCGGATCACCAAGCGCTACGGCACGACCACCGTGCTCGACGACGTGTCGCTCAGCGTCGGTGCGGGCGAGATCATCGCCATCATCGGCCGCTCGGGCTCGGGCAAGAGCACGCTCCTGCGCTGCATCAACGGCCTCGAGCCCATCCAGGGCGGGCAGATCACCGTCGACGGCATGCAGGTCAACGACCCGAGGACCGACCTCCGGAAGCTGCGGCAGCAGGTCGGCATCGTCTTTCAGAGCTTCAACCTCTTCCCGC
>CAYWSB010000022.1:0-51399 GCA_964460465.1 uncultured Geminicoccaceae bacterium
GTTGCAGATGAGAATCGGGAAAAGATTCCGGTCAGCGTGAAAATGCTCTATCTCGGCGTCTGCCGCCTGCCCGACCGGCCGCGCGCCGCGGTCGGCGTCACCATCAGCCTCGTCAGCGACGACGTCGACGGCTGGCACGATTTCCTCGTCGCCAAGGGCGTGACGTTCGTCCGCCAGCCGGCGGCGAGCGCCGAGTTCGGCGTCTACAGCACCCTCTTCCTCTCGCCGGACGGCTACCGGATCGAGATCCAGCGCTTCGCCGATCCGGACTGGCACACCCGCCGGCTCGCGCCGCGCTAGGCCGCCAGCCGCTCGCGCAGGTGCTCCTCGCTCGCCGGCTGGCCGAAGAGGTAGCCCTGCACCTCGTCGCAGCCGAGCCGCTCCAGCACGGCGAGCTGTGTCGGCGTTTCCACACCCTCGGCGATCACGGTCTTGCCGAGCGTCGCGGCCAGGGACACGGTGCTCGCCACGATTGCCTCGTCGTGCCGGCTCGTGTCGATGCCGGCGACGAACGAGCGGTCGATCTTGATCACGTCGACCGGGAGCCAGCGCAGATAGGAGAGCGACGCATAGCCGGTGCCGAAATCGTCGATGGCGATGCGTGCCCCCAAGGCCTTGATGGCGTGAAGCTGCTCGTCGACGCTGGTCGTCTCGCGGTCGAGATAGGCGCTCTCGGTAATCTCGAGCTCGAGCAGCGAGGGCTCCAGACGGGCCTCGGCCAGGTGCCCGCGCAGGCGCTCGGCCAGGCCCGGCTGGCGGAACTCGAGCGGCGACAGGTTGACCGCGACCCGCACCGGATGGCCGTGGCCCTGCCACCGTGCGGCCTGCCGACAGGCGTTGGCGATGACCCAATGGTCGATCTCGCGGACGAGGCCCGTCGCCTCCGCCGCCGGGATGAAGGCGCCGGGCATGAGCAGGCCGTGCTCGGGATGCTCCCAGCGGACCAGGGCCTCGGCGCCGATGACGTTCTTGTGCCGCAGCGAGAGTTGCGGCTGGTAGGCGATGCGCAGCTCGCCCCTGGCCACGGCTCCTTCGAGTTCGCGCTCGATCTGCCGCTGGGCGCGCGAGTGGCGCAGCATGTCGGCCGACAGCAGGCTGAAGCGCGCGCGGCCGCGCTGCTTGGCGTCGTAGAGGGCGAGGTCCGCACCGGTCAGCAGCGTCGCCGCGTCGCGACCGTGCACCGGGAACAGCGCCACGCCGATGCTGAGCGAGATGACGATCGTCCGGCCCTCGATCTCAAACGGGGCGCGACTGGCCGCCAGCAGCTTGGCGGCAAGGAGCTCGGCGTCCGTCGCGCTGCGGAGGTCCGGGAACAAGGCCGCGAACTCGTCGCCGCCCATCCGGGCGATTGTGTCGCTGGCGCGCGCGGTCGCGAGCAGCCGCTGCGCCAGGGCCCGGAGCAGCGCGTCGGCGGCGAGGTGGCCGAAGGTGTCGTTGACCGCCTTGAACCGGTCGATGTCGAAGAGCACCACGGCCACCATCGTGGCCTCGCGCCGGGCCCGGCGCAGCGCCGTCTCGAGCCGGTCGGCGAGGACCAGTCGGTTGGGCAGGTTGGTGAGCGGGTCGTGGTGCAGGAGGTGGCGGACCTGGGCCTCGGTGCGCCGCCGCCGGCCGATCTCGCTGGCCATTTGCGCGTTGGCGGCGGCGAGCTCGGCGTTGAGCGCCCCGAGCTGCCGGGTGCGCAGGGCGACCCGGGTCTCGAGCTCCTGCCCGGCCTCGCGCAGCGAGGCGACCAGCGTCTCGTTCTCGAGATAAAGTCCCGCATTGGCGAGCTGGGTGCGGTAGCTGTGGCGGCCGAGCAGACCGATCCCGACCGCGTAGCCGAGGGTCAGGAGCGCCATCACGTCGGTGTGCGGTCGCGGATCGAGGCCGAGGCAGAGGGCCAGCGGCAGCAGCGTCGGCACGAGAAAGGCGACGAACGCCGGCGGATGCGCCGGCAGGGCGGTGATGGCGCCTGCCGCCATCCCGGCGATGACGAAGGCGACCAGCATGTCGAAGACCACCGGATCGAGATCGATGAACAGCCAGCCCATGGCACCCCAGGAGATGCCGGCGAGGAGCGAGCCCAGGGTCAGGCACCGGCCCAGGCGGCCCTGCTCGTCGGGTCCCACCTCGCGCCCCTGCCAGCGCCGCGTCCAGGCGAGCCGCAGGCCTTGCGCCGCGACACAGAAGGCGAGCCAGGCCGCGACCAGCGCCGGCGGCGCATTGCCCACGGCGAAGATCGCGAAGACCGCGGCGACCGAGACATTGATCATGGCGAGCGACGGCTGCTGGCGCAGCAGCTGCCGCAGGAGCACGAGTTGCGGCTGCGGCCGCGGTGCCGACGGCGGCACGCCTGGCTGTGCTGTCTCGTCCCGCTGCTGCGGCAATGGGCGTCCGCCTCACCTGCCCGGGCCATCTCCGACCAACGCCCGACGTGCTGGCACAGCCTGATCGTCGATCGAGTTAGCCGAGGGTAGAGGCTTGCCCGACATTGTTCAATCACGCGGCTTGGCGCGCGGAACGGCGCCGCAGCACCGCGCGGCGCCCGCCAAGTGGCCCTGGATCGCGGCTCGCTCTTGCCGCTAGAGTAACGCCTGCCATTACATCGACGGACCTCGACATGACCTTCTTCATGCGCCCTGCCCGATGAGCGGGGACGCAAGGCCGGCACGACCATGACCGGCGAGCAGCGGCAGGCGCTGATCGCCGTCCTCCTGGTGATCGCGAGCGGCATCCTCTTCGTGATCATGAACACGATGGTCAAGGCGATGACCCAGACGATGGACACCATGGTCATCATCTGGGCCCGGTACTTCTTCCACGTGGCCTTCGTCGTCGTGGTCTTCCCGAAGAGCGTCGTGGGCCTGTTCCGGACCGGCCAGGTCCTGGTCCAGGTCGGCCGCTCGACGCTGCTGCTGGGCTCCACCGTCGCCAATTTCCTGGCCCTGGCGCTGATGTCGCTGGCCGACGTCTCCGCCATCATCTTCACCGCGCCCATCCTGGTGGCGGCCCTGGCCGTCCTCGTGCTGAAGGAGCGGGTGGCCGCCTGGCGCTGGGTGCTGATCGGCTTGGGCTTCAGCGGGGCCATGATCATCATCCAGCCCGGTGGCGGCGGCTTCGGGCTGGGTGCCGTCCTGTCCCTGGCCTGTGCCGCCTGCTACGCGCTCTACCAGGTCACCACGCGCATCGTGCGCGAGGCCGTGCCCATCGTCTCGCTGCTCTACAGCGGCCTCGTCGGCGTCGTGGTCATCAGCCTGGTCGTGCCGTTCTATTGGCAGGCGCCGACCGCCGCGGAATGGCTGATGTTCGTCGTCATCGGCTCGCTCGGGGCGGGCGGCCACCTGCTCGTGATCATGGCGCTGCAGCGGGCCGAGGCCTCCAAGGTCGCACCCTTCACCTATGTCCAGCTCGTCTGGGCGATGCTGGCCAGCCTCGTGGTCTTCGGCGACGTGCCGGGCGTCGCCACGCTCATCGGTGCCGCGGTGATCGTCACCAGCGGGCTCCTGCTCTACCGCCTCGACCTGCGCGAGGCGGCGACCCGGGCCCGCACCTCCGCGCGCCGTGACCCGGCGCATTGAGCGATGCTCCCGCCGACGTCCGAGCCGTCGCACGACGCCGAAAAAGGCCGACAGCACCTGCAATAGGATGGTCCGCCGCTGCGTTGTGGCAGCGATGGCACAACCGCACGCCCCTGCCGATCGACCGAGGAGCCCCGAGACCCTTGCTCGCCGTTCCCGCCCCCCACGCCAGCCTGCACCCATGCCGCGGCCCCGGCGCGCCGGTCGCCGGCCCGCCGAAGCGCCGCCGCCGGTCGACGGCGGCAGGCCGAGGCCGATCTCGATGACCGCACCCGGCCTGCCCTCCGCCAGCTTCGAGGACCAGCTCATCGCCATGCTGCCGCGGCTGCGGCGCTTCGCACATGCGCTGACCGGCACGCTCGCCGATGCCGACGACGTGGTCCAGACCGGCTGCATCAAGGCGCTGCGCGGCCAGGCCGGCTGGCAGCCCGGCACCCGGCTCGACAGCTGGCTCTTCCGCATCCTGCAGAACACGTGGCGGGACGAGCTGCGCCGTCGCAGGGTCCGGCCGGAGGGTGCGAGCGTCGAGCTCGACATGGACATCGAGGACGAGCTGGACCGCCTGGGCGACCGGACGACCCTGGCCGCCGTCCGCCGCGCCATGCAGCTCCTGCCGGACGAGCAGCGCGAGGCCCTGGCCCTGGTCTCGATCGAAGGCCTGCCCTATGCCGAGGCGGCCGCTATTCTGGAGGTGCCGATCGGCACGCTGATGAGCCGCATCGCGCGCGGCCGGCAGCGGCTGCGCCGGCTGGTCGACGGCGAGCCTGCCGTGGTCGAGGGAACCGAACGATGAACACGCTGTCCGACGAGATCCTCGTGGCCTACGCCGACGACGAGCTGCCGCCCGCCAAGCGCGCCGCCGTCGAGCGGCGGCTGGCCCACGACGCCGAGGCTCGGGATCGCCTGGCGGCCTTCACCAGCACCGGCCAGTGGCTGGCCCGCGCCTACGACGACACGCTGCGGGCGACGCCGCCCGACGCCCTGGTCCGGGCCATCCGCGAGGAGGCGGCCCGGCCCCGGGCCGCTGCTGCCGAAGGCCGCCCGCTCTCGCCGCGCCGGTCGTTCTGGCAGCGGCTGCGGGCACCCGGCTGGAGCCTCGCGGGCCCCGCGTTCGGCGGCGCCGGCGTCGGCCTCGCCGCCGGCATCGCCCTGATGCTGGCGCTGCCTGGCGGCGAGCCCGCCGGCCTGGGCGAGGCGGCGCTGATCGACGCGGCGCTGGAGACAGCGGCGAGCGGCGAGCCGCTTGTGGCGGAGGTGGGCGGGCAGCGACTGGAGATCACACCCATCGGCACCGTGCGGACCGCCGACGGCGCCTTCTGTCGGGAGTTCACCGAGATCCGCGAGACCGGCCGGGCGGCACCCATGGTGACGCACGGGCTCGCCTGCCGAACGGACGACCCGACCACGGGGCCTGGCTGGCGCACGGTGGCGCGCATCGACCTCAGCCCGGCCGGGACGGAGGGCACCGGCTTCGCGCTCGCCAGCGGCAACGAGCAGCAGCTGTTCGAGGCCCTGATGGCGACGCTCGCCACCCCCCAGGTGCTGACCCCGGAGGAGGAGCGGGAACGCCTGGGCGAGGGCTGGCGGTGAGACCTGCCGCAGCCTCGCGCGCCGCGGCCGGTCTTCTCCTCGTCGGCCTGCTCGCCGCCTGTGCGGAGGGCAGTGTTGCCGACCGCGAGTTGCAGTCGCTGCAGGCGCGGATGCGCATGGGCGTGGGTGACCTCGGGCCCCGCCAGGAGCTGGCCGCGACCAAGATGGCCGCGCTGCCGGCCGAGGCGCGCCGGCATCGCGTCGGTGACCGCCTGCTCTACAGCGACGGTCGGGTCGAGGTGGTCACCGCCGCCGAGGGGCTGGTCGTCACGTTCGACGAAGGCATGGGGCAGTCGCGCACCCAGACGGTCAACCCGGCCTTTCCCTTCTTCAGCCGCACCACCGGCCGCTACGATCGACTGGCCGAGATCGGCGGCGATCCGCCGGAGGGTCTCTGGCCCCTGGGTCGCCAGGGCGTCCAGGGCTACAACGCCGTGGTCCTGCGCACCGAGCGGGAGACCGGCCAGGCCCAGCGGTTCCGCTCGCGCCTCGAATGCGAGACCAGGGCACCGGCCACGATCGAGACGCCGCTCGGCCGCTTCAGCACCCTGCCGGTCGAGTGCCGCGTCTTCTCCGGTCGCCGCCTGACCCCGCGCGGCAGCGAGCGGTTCGACATGGTGCCCGCACTCGGCCATTTCGTGCGGCATGTCGAGACGGACCAGGGCGGTGTGGTGGAGCGGGAGGTCTACCTGCTCGGCATCGAGCCCGGCCCCTGGCTCGACGGTCCCGCGCGCCGACGCCTGGGCGAGCAGTTGCGCGCGGTGCTCGAGAGACAGCCGAGCGGCGAGGTCGTGCCTTTCGCGGATCGCGCATCGGGGCTCACGGGCTTCATGATGGCGGCCGCGACCTTTGCCGACCCGGCCCGCCCCGGCGAATTCTGCCGCGCCTACACGATCACGCTCGCCGCTGCCGCCGGGGTCGAAGCGACCGACTATCCCGGTAGAAGCTGCCGGATCGCCGGCAGCTGGCGGCTGCCCGAGGGTTTCTGAACGCGCTCCTGCCCGCGTGGCGGGCGGCTCAGCCGCTCGCCTGGCAGGCCCCCAGCTGGCGCACGAGTCCGTAGCCGAAGATCGGATCCGGCCCCGGCGCGCCGAGATCGACGGATTCCGCCGCAAGGCGGGCCAGAACCGCCGCCAGCTCGTCGCCGCTCGCCCTGAGCTCGGCGGCGACGATGGCGGTGACCCAGGGCGCGGCGAAGGAGGTGCCGGTCTGCTCGCTGCCGGAGGGCCCCGTCCCGGTCCAGACCGCGACGCCGGGTGCCGCGAAGGCGATGTGCTCGCCGCGATTGGCGAACCGGTAGATGCGCTGGAACCGATCGACCGCCGTCACCCCCACGACCTCGGGATAGGCGGCCGGGAACACCGGGGCGTCGATCGGCCCGTCATTGCCGCCGGCGGCGACGACCGCGATTCCCCTCGCCCGCAGTCGCTGCACGGCCAGCGCCACGGCCGCGTTCGCCGCCCCGGTGAGCGAAACGTTGGCGGCGACGACATCCTGCGCCGCCAACCAGTCGAGGCCGGCCAGGAGATCGCTCGCCGTCGCCAGCGGCAGGCGGCCGTCGCCGACCTCGACCGACTGGACCACGGCGGCCGCGAACAGCTCGGCGTCGGGCAGGAGGCCCGGCACCTGGCTGGCGCCGTCGCCGACCAGGAGGGCGGCGATGGCCGTGCCGTGATCGCCCGCCCGCTCGGCGCGGCCGGTGACGTCGTTGACCGTGATCGACTGCCCGCGCAGCGGCGCGAAGCGGAGGTCGACGGCGGCGTCGACCATGCCGATGCGCACCCCGGCGCCACAACCGGCGGCACCGCGCGGCAGGCCGGTCAGCGCGGCGCTGAAGAAGCAGTCCGGCGGGCTGCAGGTGGTGGCCGGCCGGAAAAGATGCTGGCGATCGAAGATGGCGGTCGGAAAACGGCTGCCGAGCAGCTCGATCTCGGCCTCGGGTGAGCGGCTGCCGGTGATGCCGATGCGGACGATCTCGATGCCCAGCGAGCCCAGCATTCGGACCTCGAGCACCACATAGCCCAACGCCTCGAGCGCGGTGAGATCGGCCGGTGCCAGGGCGGTGCCGATGATCTCGCCGACCAGGGCGAGCGGCTCGTCGCGCCCGCCGCTCAGCCCGCCCGACGCCACCGCCTGCCAGTTGCCGAGGAGCGCCGCCTCGCGCTCCCGGTCGAGCCGGGTCAGTCGGATGAACTCGGCTGCCCCCGCGATCGACACATCGCGCTCCTCCTGGTCGTCGTCGAACAGCGCCTCATCGCTGTCACCACCATCGCGATCATCGTCGTCGTCGTCATCGTCGTCGTCATCGCCGTCATCGTCGTCGCCGTCGTCGCCGTCGTCATCGTCGTCGTCGCCGTCGTCGTCATCGTCATCGTCATCGTCGCCGTCGTCGTCATCATCGTCGTCGCCGTCGTCATCGTCGTCGTCGTCGTCATCGCCGTCGTCATCGCCGTCGTCATCGTCGTCGTCGTCGGCGGCGCGCGACACGGCGAGCTGGTCGGTGATGCCGAGATGATCGGTGAGGACCGGGACGAGCACGAGCGCCACGACGACCACGAGGAGCCGGAGGATCGCGGCGAAGGAGCTGACGAGAGACACGGGCGGAACTCCGGGCGCTAACGGACACGGGGACAAGGCTGGCGATGCCGTGACAACGGCGCCTCGCCGGCACTCATCCCGCCGGCCGCGAAATCGTCAAGCCAACACACTTCGGTATGCCACTGGCGCAAGCCGGGACTTTCGCAGCCCCCGAAGATTTTGGCGCGAGGGCAGGACTAAGCCCGCGAGCCCGGCGTTGTGTCACCGGACGGTCACCAAGTTGCCCCGGGCACAACTCCGGCGCAACTGCACCAAGGGAAGCACCAACGCCATGCCCAACGCGATCGGACGGCCGTTGCGGATCGCCTTGTACTCGCACGACACGATGGGTCTGGGCCATGCCCGGCGCAACGGCCTGATCGCAAGCGCCTTGGCCGGCCCGCCGCTCGAGGCCGAGGTGCTGCTGATCACCGGCACGCGCGAGGCCGGCACCTTCCCGCTGCCCCGCGGGGTCGATTGCGTCACCCTGCCGGCCTATCGCAAGGACCGGAACGGCGCCTACAGCGCCCGCTCGCTGATCCGCGAGACCGAGAGCCTCACCCGCCTGCGCACGCAGCTGATCGAGGTGGCGCTCGGCCAGTTCGTGCCCGATGTGTTCATCGTCGACAACGTGCCGCGTGGCGCCCTGAACGAGCTCGATCCGGTGCTGCGGCAGCTCCGCCGGACCGGACGGACGCGCACCGTCCTCGGGCTGCGCGATGTGCTCGACGACCCCGACACGGTGCGCCGGCAATGGGCCGCGTTGGCCAACGAGGCGGTGATCGAGAGCTGCCTCGACGCCGTCTGGGTCTACGGCGACCGCCTGGTCAACGATGTCGGCGAGGCCTATGGCCTGCGGGCCGCGACCCGCGCCCGGCTCAGCCATATCGGCTATCTCGATCAGGCCAGGCGTCTCGCCGCCGCGCCCGCCATCAGCACGCCGCCCGGGGCGGTGCTCTGCTGCGTCGGCGGCGGCCAGGACGGCGCACTGCTGGCCCGGACCTTCCTCGAGGCGGAGCTGCCGCCCGGCCGCATCGGCCTCGTGCTGCCCGGCCCCTTCATGCCCGCCGAGGCCCGGCTCGAGCTCGAGCGGCGTGCCGCCGAGCGGCCGGGCTTCGCCGTCCTGCCGTTCGTCGCCGAGCCGATCGGCCATATCGCCCGGGCCGAGCGGGTGATCACAATGGGCGGCTACAACACCGTGAACGAGCTCCTCTCGCTCGGCCGTCCGGGCCTCATCGTGCCCCGGGTCCAGCCGCGCCAGGAGCAGCTCATTCGGGCCGAGCGGCTGGCAGCGCTCGGCCTCGTGGACTGGCTGCATCCGGACCGGCTGGCTGCCCGTGCCCTCACCGACTGGCTGCACCGGCCGCCGACCGCCACCGCCGATCCGCGCCGGCTGCTCGATTTCGGCGCGCTCGAGCGCCTGCCCGGCCTCATCGCCCGGCTCGTCGGCCGCGAGCCGCAGCACCACATCGCCGCCCGCCCCGCCAATCTCGCCACCTGCATCGAGGGAGCCCGTCATGGCGTCGACCCCCGCGCGGCCTAGGGTCGCCTATCTGACCAAGCGCTATCCGCGGTTCTCCGAGACCTTCATCGTCAACGAGATCCTGGCGCACGAGGCGGCAGGGATGACCGTCGAGATCATCGCTCTGCGCCCCGTTGCCGAGCCGCATTTCCAGGGCTGCCTCTCGGCGGTTCGCTCGCCCGTGACCTACGTGCCGGAGCGCCCCGGCAAGGCGGCCCATCTCTGGTCGCTGCTCGACCACCTGCGGCGCGATTGGCCCGAGGCCTGGCGGGCGCTGGGCAGCGCCGAGATCGTCGACCCCGACGATCTCTTCCAGGCGCTCTGGGTCGCCCGCCTCGTGCGCGAGCGTGGCATCGAGCACGTCCATGCCCACTTCGCCACGGTCGCCACCACGGTTGCCCGGCTGGTGTCGCTGATGACCGGGGTCACCTACGGCTTCACCGCCCACGCCAAGGACATCTATCACGACTATCCGGAAGACCAGCAGCTCCGGCTCAAGCTTCGCGACGCCGCCTATGTGGTCACGGTCTCCGACTACAACGTGCACTACCTGCGCACGACCTTCGGCGCCGACGCCGCCCGCGTCACCCGCATCCACAACGGCCTCGACCTCGACCGCATGCCCTTCGACCCGCCTGGGCAACGGCCGCCGCTCATCCTCGGCGTCGGCCGGCTGATCGAGAAGAAGGGCTTCGACGTGCTGCTCGACGCCTGCCGCATCCTGGCCGACCGGGGCCAGGGCTTCCGCTGCCGGATCATCGGCGGTGGCGAGCGCCGGGACGAGCTGGAACGACAGATCGCCAGGCTCGGCCTCGTCGGCCGGGTCGGGCTGGCCGGCCCACTGCCCGGCGATGCGGTGCACGCGGCAATGCAGGAGGCGGCCGTGCTGGCCGTCCCCTGCGTGGTCGGCGTCGACGGCAATCGCGACGGCATGCCGACCGTGCTGCTCGAGGCCATGGCGCTCGGCACGCCCTGCATCGCGACCCCGGTCACCGGCATTCCGGAGATCGTCCAGGACGGCGAGACCGGGTTGCTGGTCGAGGAACGCGACGCCGCAGGGCTGGCGGCCGGCCTGCACCGGCTGCTGGAGGATGCCGGGCTGCGCGAGCGGCTGGCACGTGCCGCCCGGCAGCTGATCGAGCGCCATTTCGATATCCACAGGAATGCGGCCCGGTTGCGCGAGCTCATGCCCCGCCCGGACGTGGCACTTCCGACCCAGCTGCGGCGGGTGTCGTGATCCGGATCGCCTACGTCTCCGCCGACCAGGGCGTGCCCGTCTTCGGCACCAACGGCAGCTCGGCGCATGTCCGAGCCGTGCTTCGGGCCTTCCTGGGCCGCGGCGTCTCGCTGGAGCTCTTCGCGGCCCGCTTCGACGGTCCGCGGCCGGCCGATCTCGAGCAGGTTCGCGTGCATGCCTTGCCGCACGCCTCGCGACAACTGGCGCAGGCCGAGCGCGAGCGGCTGGCCATCGCCGCCAATGACCAGCTCAGGCGGCAGCTCGACGCCGCCGGCCCCTTCGACCTCGTCTACGAGCGCCAGTCGCTCTGGAGTGCCGCCGGCATGGAGCAGGCACGGGACTGGGGCGTGCCTGGCCTCCTGGAGGTCAACGCGCCGCTGCTCGAGGAGACGGCGCGCTATCGGACCCTGATCGACCGCGCGGCCGCCGAGCGCCAGCGCCGCCGCAGCTTCGCCGCGGCCGCGGCACTGCTCGCCGTCTCGCCCGGCGTCGCCCGCCATCTTGCCGGCTTCGCCGAGGCGACGGGCCGGGTCCACGTCGTCCCCAACGCCGTCGATCCGGCGCGCTTTTCACCCCGTTGCGCGTTGCGCCCGCCGGGCGAGCCGGTGTGCATCGGCTTTCTCGGCTCGCTCCGGCCCTGGCACGGCGTCGACGGGCTGATCGACGCCATGGGCCTGCTGCTGCGGCAGGGTCTGGACGTGCGGCTGCTGGTGGTCGGCAAGGGACCGGAGCGCGAGCGGCTCGAGGCCAGGGCCGGTGCGCAGGGCATCGCCGGGTCGATCGAGTGGACCGGGGCCGTGCCCGAGGCGGCCGTGCCCGGCGAGCTTGCCCGCATGGACATCGCCGTTGCCCCCTATCCGCCGAGCCCGTCCTTCTACTTCTCGCCGCTCAAGCTGTTCGAGTACATGGCGGCGGGCCTGCCCATCGTGGCCACCGACGTCGGCGACCTCGCCACGTTCGTCGAGCCGGACAGCAGCGGGTTGATCTGTCCGCCGGGCGATCCGGCGGCCCTGGCCGACGCCCTGGCCGCCTTGGCGCGCGACCCGGCGCGCCGCCTCAGGCTCGGCCGGGCGGCGAGGGACCGGGCCGAGCGCCGCCACTCCTGGACCGCCACCGTCGAGCGCATCATCGCCATCGCCCGCCGCGCCGGCGCACCGGCGGAGCGCGCGGCATGAGCGGCCGGCCCACCAAGTGGCGGCAGATGCTGCCCGGCCTCCGGCGCATCTTCCACCATCTCCGCCCGCATCTCCGCCCCGAGCGCGGCCTGATCGGCGGCGCCGTCCTGGCGCTGCTCGCGGCGACCCTCTTTCGCCTGGCCGAGCCCTGGCCGCTCAAGCTCGTGCTCGACCGGGTGATCCCGACGAGCGGCGCCGCGCCCGGGTCCGGGCTGGCGGCGATCGACGCGCTGAGCCCGGGCCTGCTCCTCGCCCTCTGTGCGCTCGGCGTCGTCCTCGCCATCGGGCTTCGCGCCTTTGCGATGTATCTGAGCACTGTCGGCTTCGCCCTCGCCGGCAACCGGGTGCTGACCCGGGTGCGCGAGGCGCTCTTTGCGCATCTGCAGCGCCTGTCGCTGCGCTTTCACGACCAGCAGCGCGCGGGCGACCTGACGCTGCGCGTCATCGCGGATGTCGGCATGCTCAAGGAGGCCGCGATCACGGCCTTCCTGCCGCTGCTCGCCAACGTGCTGGTCGTGGCCGGCATGGCCGGCGTCATGCTGTGGCTGAACTGGCAGCTGGCCCTGCTCGCCTTCCTGCCGCTGCCGCTGCTCTGGCTCGCCACGGTGCGGATCGGCCGGCGCATCGGCGAGGTGAGCCGGCAGCAGCGGACGCGCGAGGGGGCCATGGCGGCCAGCGCCGCCGAGGCGTTCGGCGCCATCCGGCTGGTCCAATCGCTCGGCCTCGAGGAGCGGATCGCCCGCGACTTCAAGGGCGCCAGCAGCCGCGACCTCAAGGACGGCGTGCGCGCCAAGCGGCTGGCCGCGGGGCTCGAGCGCAGCGTCGACCTCCTGGTCGGCGTCTCCATCGCCGTCGTCCTCTGGCAGGGTGCCCGCCTGGTCCTCGCCGGTGCCCTGACGCCGGGCGACCTCGTCGTCTTCATCACCTACCTCAAGAACTCCTTCCGCCCGGTGCGCCAGTTCGCCAAGCACACGAGCCGGGTCGCCAAGGCCGTCGCGGCCGGCGAGCGGGTGATCGAGATCCTCGAGACGGAGCCCGAGATCCGGGACGCACCGTCCGCCCGCTCGGCGCCGCCGCTGACGGGCGAGCTCCACTTCGAGAACGTCCGCTTCGCCTACGGGGGGCGGCCCGTGCTCGACGGGCTCGACCTCGCCGTGCCGGCGGGCCAGAGCGTGGCGCTGCTCGGTGCCTCGGGCGCCGGCAAGTCGACGATCGCCAATCTCGTGCTCCGGCTCTACGACCCGGACGGCGGCCGCGTCCTGTTCGATGGCCTGGATGCCCGGACACTGCGCCTCGCTTCGTTGCGTCTGCAGATCGGCATCGTGCCGCAGGAAAGCCTGCTGCTCCGCGCCAGCATTCGCGACAATATCCGCATCACCGCCCCCGAAGCCGACGACGCCAAGGTCGAGGCCGCAGCGGTCCTTGCCGATGCGCACGGCTTCATCGAGCGGCTGCCGCTCGGCTACGACACCGTGGTCAGCGAGCGCGGGCTGTCACTCTCGGCCGGCCAGCGCCAGCGCATCGCCATCGCCCGCGCGGCTCTCGCCCGGACATCGATTCTCGTCCTCGACGAGCCCACCACCGGCCTGGACGCGGCGAGCGAGGCCGTCGTGAGCGAGGCGCTGCTGCGCGTCGCCGCCGGCCGGACGACGCTGGTCGTCACCCACGATCCGCGCCTCGCCGCGTGCTGCGAGCGGATCGTCTTCATCGAGGACGGACGCGTCGTCGAGGACGGTGCGCCGGCGGCGCTCCTGCGTCGACGCGGTAGCCGCTTCGCCCGCCTCCATGCCACCGGCATTCGCCCCGCCAGCGGCCATCAGCCCGAGCCACGGGCAGAGGACAGCCATGCCGCTGACGCCGCCTGACGCCGCCCTGGTCGCGCGCGACCGGGCGCTGCCGGGCCTCGCCCTGCTGCTCGATCCGGACCGACTGGCAGCCGTACTCGCCGCAGCGCTGCCCGACGCGGCGATCACCGGGCTCACGACGACCTATCTCCGCTACAAGCCGGAGACCAGCTGCCTCGCCGGGGTCGAGCTCGAGACCTCCGCGGGCGTGATCAGGCTCGCCGCCAAGGCCTTCAAGCCCCGCCGCTACGCGGTCGAGCGCGGGCGTCCGCCGCCGCCGGGCCTCGCCTCGCCACTCGGGCCGGTCGTCCTGCCGCTGGACGCGCACGCCGTGCTCTGCCGCCTCGTGCCTTACGACCGCGAGCTGCGCGCCCTGCCCCGCCTGGTCGACGCGGGACAGCGGCAGGCGCTGCTGCGCCGGCTGGTCCCGACGCTGGCCGCCGCCGACTGGCGCGTGCTGCGGCACAAGCCCGGCCGGCGGCATATCGGGCAGCTCGTCGAGGGGCCGACCGGCCGGGCGATCGTCAAGCTCTACACCCCGGACCATTATGGCCAGGCTCGCCGTGGCGCCCGCTTCGGCACGGGTGTCGGTGGTGCCGGGCTGCTGGCGCACAGCGACCGCCACGGCATTCTCGTCAGCGCCTGGCAGCCGGGCGTCCCGCTGGCCACGCTGCCGCCGCTCGATCCCGCGGCCCTGGCCGCCATGGCGGCCGCCGGCGCCACACTCGCGGCGGTCCATCGCCAGCGGCCCGCCATACTCCCGCCGCGGACCGTCGCGGGCGAGATCGACGCCGTGCGGCGGGCGGCGGCGTCGCTCGGCCGGGCGGCACCGGCGCTCGCCGAGCGGGCCAGCGGTCTCGCCCGCACCGTTGCCGGCCGGCTCGAAGCCGCCGGCCCTTCGGATGGCGCCGTGCACGGCGACTTCAGCGCCGACCAGGTGGTCGTGGGCGAGCTCGGCGTCCGCCTGATCGACTGGGACAGGGCCGGCGTCGGCCCTCGCGCTCTCGATCTCGGCAGCTTCATCGCCCGGCTCGAGATGGACGCGCTGCTCGCCGGCCAGGGGCCGCCACAGGCCGCGATCGGAAGCTTCGCCGATGGCCATGCGGCGGCGGCGCGACGGCCGCCCGAGGCCCTCGAGGCCTGGGTCGCCGCGGGCCTCCTGCGGCTCGTGAACGAGCCGTTTCGCCGGCGCCTGCCGGACTGGCCGGCCGCCGCCGCGATGCTCCTGGCCCGGGTCGAGCAGCTGGTCGCGAAGCGCAGCGGGCGCCGGTGCCGGCGGCTCGAGGCCCTGGCATGAGCGACGACGCGCTGCCCACGCTCGCGGCGGTGCAGGGCGATCCGGCGCTGCCAACGCTGCCGGCGGCGGTCGATCCGGTCGTGGCCGGCGACGCCTTCGCCGCCGCCTGTCCGGCGCTGGCGCACCGCCCGCCGATCGCCGGCATCGCCGTGTTGCGCTACCGCCCGGGCCGCCGCTGCCTGCTGCGCTATCGCTTCGCCGACGGTACCTCCGCGATCATCGGCAAGCTGACCGCCAAGGGTGTCCACAAGCGCGGTCTCGCCGTGCAGCGGCGCCTGCGGCTGGCGGGGTTCGACGACGCGGCGGCCGACGGGATCGCCGTGCCGGAGCCGCTGGGCGCCGTGCCGGCGCTCGGCCTCTGGCTGCAGCGCGAGGTGCCGGGCCGCCCGCTGCAGGCCTGTTTGGAGGAACACGCGGCCGCCCGGCATTGTGCCAGGGCCGCCATGGCACTCGTCAAGCTGCATCGCCAGCCGGCCGGCGCCGAAGCCAGGGCGTGGACCATCGCCGACGAGCTCGCGGTGCTCGACGCGCGGCTGCTTGAACTCGCCGCCAGCCGCGCCGAGCTGGGCCAGACCTTGGCCACACTCCGCGCCCGCTGCCACGCGGCCGCCGCCCGCCTGCCCGCGGCGCCGCCATGCGGCATCCACCGGGACTTCTATCCCGAGCAGCTGATCGTCGACGGCGACCGCCTCCACCTCGTCGATCTCGACCTCTACAGCCGGGGCGATCCGGCCCTCGACGCCGGCAACTTCATCGCCCATCTGCTCGAGGCTGCCATCCGCGGCCGCGGCGACGCCACCGCCCATGCGCCCCTGGTGACCGCGTTTCGCGATCGGTTTCTCGCCCTGAGCCCCGCCACCTCGCCGGCGGCGGTCGCCATCCACACGCTCTTGAGCCTCGCCCGGCTCGCCCAGATCAGCACGCGGGTCCCCGGTCGTGGACAGACGACCCAGGCGATCCTGGAGGCCTGCGCGCGGCTCCCGGTCTGAGAGCCGCCGCGTGCCACCCGGATCGGCGCGGGCGCCACGCTCAATCACTGTCCTTCGGGGTCAGGTAGTCGGCCAGGGTGCCGCTGCCCCAGCCCAGATCGCGCCAGGTGTCGAGCTCGAAGGTCAGGCGGGCGAGGGCCGCCGTCGGGAACTTGGTCTCGATCGCGGCGCGCCGCCGCCGATCGCCCTGCGCCGCCAGCCGCACGACGAAGCCCTGCAGCCCCGGATTGTGGCCGATCACGAGGAGCCGTTCGGCCTGGTCGGGCTGCCGGCGGACGATCTCGAGCAGCCGGCTCGGCGTCGCCAGATAAAGGCCGGCGAGCTCGCTCAGCGGAAAGCCTCCGGTCTCGGGCCAACTCTCGCGCGCCAGGGCCAGGGTCTCGCGCGTGCGACGCGCGGTGGAGCAGAGGATGCGATCGGGCAACCAGCCGCGCCCGGCGATCGCCTCACCCATCTTGCGCGCCGCCTTCACGCCACGCGGGCTGAGCCCGCGCTCGTGGTCGGCCACGTCGATCTCGTCCCAGCTGGACTTGGCGTGACGCAGGACGAGCAGCTCGCGCATGGATGTTCACTCGGCTGCAGCGGGTCGACCCGCTGCCGGCCCTTCGCTCGCGGCCGCGCATGACACGACCGCGATCGATCTGTAACATCCCTGTCGGCGAACGCGAACAGCAACGGGACGACCGCGATGATGCCGTGTGGCCGGCAGCGATGACCGAGGAGCAGACCGTCGTGAGCCAGAGTGTCGAGCCCGTCTCGCCCGTCGCCGACAGGGAGCGGTCGCGGCTGACGGCGGCCGAGCCGATCGCGGTGCGGCCAGAGCATTTCTTCAACCGGGAGCTGTCCTGGCTGGCCTTCAACGAGCGGGTGCTGGAGGAGGCCACCAACTGCTCCCATCCGCTGCTCGAGCGGCTGCGCTTCCTGTCGATCTCGGCGAGCAATCTCGACGAGTTCTACATGGTGCGCGTGGCCGGCCTGAAGGGCCTCGCCGACAGTGGCGTCACCGCCCAGAGCCAGGACGGGCTGACGCCCGGCCAGCAGCTGGTCGCCATCAACGAGCGCGCCGGTCGGCTGATGGCCGAGCAGCAGCGCATCTGGCACGGGCTGGTGGCCGAGCTGCGGCAGGAGAGCATCAGCGTCCTCGATGCCGAGGACGTGACCGAGGAGGAGTGGCAGGGTCTCAGGGAACGGTTCGCCGACGAGGCGCTGGCGGTGCTGACGCCGATCGCCATCGACCCGGCCCACCCCTTCCCGTTCATCGCCAACTGCGGCATGGGTGTGGTCCTGCAGCTCACCCAGACCCGCGACGAGGACCTGATCGGGCTCGTGCTGCTGCCGGGCAAGCTCGACCGCTTCATCCGGCTGCCCGGCGCCGAGGCCCGCTTCCTGCCGCTCGAGGCCCTGATCGCCCGCTGGTCCGACCTCCTCTTCCCGGGCTTTGGGGTGAAGAGCTACGGCTATTTCCGGATCATCCGCGACAGCGACATCGAGATCGAGGAGGAGGCCGAGGACCTGGTCCGGCTGTTCGAGACGCTGCTCAAGCGGCGGCGCCGCGGTCACGTCATCCGGCTGACCATCGACACCGACATGCCGCCGGCGCTGCGCGATTTCCTGATGCGCGAGCTCGATGTCGAGGCCACCGATGTCTTCGCCCTCGACGGCATTCTCGGCCTCGTCGACACCAGGGAGATCATCGTCAAGGACCGCCCGGACCTCGTCTTCAAGCCCTACAGCCCGCGCTATCCGGAGCGGATCAAGGATTTCGGCGGCGACTGCTTCGCCGCCATCCGGCAGAAGGACTTCGTCGTCCACCACCCCTACGAGAGCTTCGACGTGGTGGTGCAGTTCCTCAATCAGGCGGCCCGCGATCCCGACGTGGTGGCGATCAAGCAGACGCTCTACCGGACCTCGGAGGGCTCGCCCATCGTGGCCGCCCTCTGCGCCGCGGCCGATGCCGGCAAGTCGGTCACAGCACTCGTCGAGCTCAAGGCCCGTTTCGACGAGGAGCGCAACATCCAGTGGGCACGCGACCTCGAGCGCTCGGGCGTGCAGGTCATCTACGGCTTCATCGACCTCAAGACGCACGCCAAGGTGTCGATGGTGGTCCGCCGCGAGTCTGGGCGGATGCGCAGCTACTGCCATTTCGGCACCGGCAACTACCACCCGATCACGGCGCGCATCTACACCGACCTGTCGTTCTTCACCTGCGACCCGAGCCTTGCCCGCGACGCCGCCCGTGCCTTCAACTACATGACCGGCTATGCCGAGCCGCGCGGCCTGGAGAAGCTCGCCATCGCGCCTGTCAACCTCCGCCAGCGACTGATCGCGCTGATCGAGGCCGAATGCGAGCATGCCCGGGCCGGCCGCAAGGCGGCGATCTGGGCCAAGCTCAACGCGCTGGTCGACGAGGGGGTGATCGAGAAGCTCTACGAGGCGAGCCAGGCCGGGGTCGCCATCGACCTCGTCATTCGCGGCATCTGCTGCCTCAGGCCCGGCGTGCAGGGTTTGTCGGAGAACATCCGGGTCAAGAGCATCATCGGCCGGTTCCTCGAGCATTCGCGCATCGTCTGCTTCGGCAACGGCCACGGCCTCCCGTCGAAGCAGGCCAAGGTCTTCATCTCCTCGGCCGACTGGATGGGCCGCAACCTGTCGCGCCGGGTGGAGGCGCTGGTGCCGATCGAGAACGAGACCGTGCATCAGCAGGTCATGTCGCAGATCATGGTGGCCAATCTCAAGGACACGGCGCAGAGCTGGCTGCTGCGCCCGGACGGCGGCTATACGCGCGTCGCGCCCGAGGGCGAGCCGTTCGCCGCGCACACCTATTTCATGACCAACCCCAGCCTCTCGGGCCGGGGCAGCGCGCTGCGCAAGGGCAAGCAGCGCGCCCAGCGGCTGCAGCTCGTGGTCGGCGGCGACAGCGACGCGGCCGACTGAGGCCGATGGCGGCCGTGCCGCAGCGCCTCGCCGCCGTGTCGGACGAGACGGCGTCACCGACGGCCCCCGTCGCGGTGATCGACATCGGCTCGAACTCGGTGCGCCTCGTGATCTACGACACCCTGAGCCGGGCCCCTTTCCCGCGCTTCAACGAGAAGTCCCTCTGCGGCCTCGGCCGCGACCTCGACACCACCGGCCGTCTGTCCGACGCGGCGATGGCGGCCACGGTCAACGCGGTGCACCGCTACGC
Organism: uncultured Geminicoccaceae bacterium; assembly: GCA_964460465.1. GTDB lineage: Bacteria > Pseudomonadota > Alphaproteobacteria > Geminicoccales > Geminicoccaceae > SLRI01. The sequence goes on from CAYWSB010000022.1 coordinate 18,976, forward strand.
CGCGATCGCCGAGGCGATGCAGGCGCATCGGCTCGACATCTTCGCCACCGAGGCGGTGCGGAGGGCGAGCAACGGCGGCGAGCTGGTGGCCGCCATCGGCGAGCGGACGGGCCGGGAGGTGCGCATTCTCAGCGGTGCCGAGGAGGCACGATTCGCCGCCATGGGGGTTGCTGCCGGCTTCTGGCGGCCGGCCGGCGTGGTGGGCGACCTCGGCGGCGGCAGCCTCGAGTTCTCGACGGTCGACCACGGCGCCGACGGTCTCACCCGGGTCGGTGCGGCGACGGCGAGCCTGCCGCTCGGCGCACTCCGCCTGCAGCCGCTTCTGGCCAACGACCCGCGCGCCGCGAGGCGGCGGCTGGACGACGCCTTCGCCTTGCGCCCCTGGGGCGGCGAGGTGCCGCCGGAGCGGTTCTACGTCGTGGGTGGTGGCTGGCGCGCCCTCGCCCGGTTCCATCTGGCGCGGCAGGCAGCCCCCTTGCGCATCGTTCACGGGCTCGAGCTCGACCTGCCCACCGCGCGCGGCCTCGCCCGAACGATCCTCAAGGCCGGCTCCGCCGAGCTGGCGAGCCTGCCCGGCGTGCCCGGCCGCCGGGCCGAGACGATCCAGGCCGCGGCGCTGGTCCTCGACCGGCTGGTCAAGGCGATGGCGCCGTCGCGGGTGGTCTTCTCCGCCCTCGGCCTGCGCGAAGGCTGGCTGCATGCCTGCCTGCCGCCGGTCGAGCAGGCGCTGGACCCGCTCCTGGTTGGCGCCGCGCTCTTCGGCCGGCCGCGCGCCCGGGTGCCGCATATCGGTGAGGCGATGCAGGAATGGACCGCACCGCTCTTCGCCGGCGAGACGGAGGCCGAGGCCCGGCTGCGCCTGGCCGCCTGCGAGCTTTCGGACTTCGGCTGGCGCGACCACCCGGAGCTGCGGGCGCTGCAGTGCTTTCAGCGGCTGACCCAGTTCCCGTTCGTCGGCCTCGACCATGCCGAGCGGGTGTTCCTCGCCACCGCCATCCACAGCCGCTACGGCGGCAGCGATACGGCACCCGAGATCCAGCCGGCCCTGCAGCTCCTGGCACCCGCCGAGCGGCAGCGCGCCGTGGTCCTCGGCCGGGCGCTCCAGCTCGGCTATCGCTTCTCGGGCAGCGTGCCGGAGCTCCTCGCGCATGCCCGCCTCGCGCTCGCCGGCGACACGCTCCGGCTGATCGTGAGCACCATCGAGGACGTGCCCGACACCGAGCCGGTGCGCACGCGGCTCAAGAACCTGGCCAAGGCGCTGGGCCTGCGGCGCACGGAGATCGTCCGCGGCTGAGCGCGACGCCAGCCCGGCCGCCGGCGCTCGCGTCACTGCACCAGGGTGAGGTGCCGGCGGCCCTGGCGCCGCGGCTGCTCGCTGATCCGCACCACCCCCTCCAGCCGCTCGACGGTCGCCCGCTTGGCGTGGGTCAACGAGATCGCCTCGGGCAGGGCCACGACCACCGCCCGGCCGTCGGGCAGGTGGACGACGAGCCGGACATCCGCTCCGGCATCGCCCTCGACGAGATGCGCCTTCAGGCGGCTGGCGGCGGCGGGCTCGCTGATCTCGATGTCGACCAGGCTGTCGAGCCGGTCGGTGGCGCCGTCGAGCGGCCGCAGCCGCTGGCCGGAGAGCCTGACCTCCTCGCCGTCGCTGCGGACATCGGCGGCCAGCAGCACGGCCGTGCCGATCTCCAGAAGCTCGCGGCTCTGCTCGAGGGCGTCGGCGAAGAGCATGACCTCGTACTGGGCCGAGGCGTCGGAGAGCTGGACGAAGGCGAAGCGGCTGCGCTCGGTCTTCTTCTCCTTCCTGGCGACGACCACGCCGGCGAGCTCGACCACCTGGCCGTTGTAGCGCTCGGGCGCGGCGAAGACCTGGGCCGCCGGCACCACCCCCAGCTTGCCCAGGGCCAGGGCGTACGCGTCGAGCGGGTGGGCCGAGAGATAGACGCCCAGCACCGCGAACTCGTTGGCCAGGCGCTCGGTCGCGTCCCAGTCCGCGGCGTCGACCGGGCGCGGCTCGGGCACGGTCTCACCGCCGCCGCCGAAGAGCCCGGTCTGGGCGCTCTCCTCGGCCGCCTTCACCGCCGTGGCATAGGCGATCGCCGCATCGAGCCCGGCCAGGGTCCGCGCCCGGTTGGCATCGATCGCGTCGAAGGCCCCGGCCTTGACCAGCGCCTCGAGCAGCCGCCGGTTGAAGCCCTTGCCGGCGAGCCGGCGGGCGAGGTCGGCGAGGCTGCGATAGGGCCCGCGCGCGCAGCGCTCGTCGACCAGGGCCTGCATCGCCGCGCGGCCTACCCCCTTGATGGCGGCCAGGGCGAAGCGCACGCCGGCCCCGCCCCCGGGCAGGTCCTCGACCGAGAAGATGGGCAGGGACGCGTTGACGTCGGGCGGCAGCAGGGGGATGCCGCGGCCGCGCATCTCGTGCCGATAGGCCGCCAGCTTCTCCTGGTTGGCCATCTCCATGGTCATGACGGCGGCGTAGAACTCGACCGCGTGGTTCGCCTTGAGATAGGCGGTGTGGTAGGCGAGCAGCGCGTAGGCCGCGGCGTGGCTCTTGTTGAAGCCGTACTCGGCGAACTTGGCGACCGCGTCGAAGATGGTGTCGGCGAGGCTCTCGTCGACGCCGCGCTCGACGGCGCCCTTGACGAAGACCGCGCGCTGGGCGTCCATCTCGGCCTTGATCTTCTTGCCCATCGCCCGCCGGAGCAGATCGGCGCCGCCGAGCGAGTAGCCGGCGAGCTGCTTGGCGATCTCCATCACCTGCTCCTGGTAGATGATGACGCCGTTGGTCTCCTCGAGGATCGGCTGGAGCAGCGGGTGCAGGTAGGCCGGCTGCTCCACGCCGTGCTTGACGTTGATGTAGCGCGGGATGTTGTCCATCGGCCCCGGCCGGTAGAGCGAGACCATGGCGATGATGTCCTCGAAGCAGTCGGGCTTGAGCTTGCGGAGCGCATCGCGCATGCCGCCCGATTCCAGCTGGAAGACCCCGGTGGTCTCGGCCCGGCTCATCAGCTCGTAGGCCGCCTTGTCGTCGAGCGGCAGCGTCTCGAGGTCGAGGGCGGTGCCGCGCGCCTTCACCAGGTCGGCGGCGAGGCGGAGCATGGTGAGCGTGGTCAGCCCGAGGAAGTCGAACTTGACCAGCCCCGCCTTCTCGACGTCCTTCATGTTGAACTGGGTGACGGCACTGCCGCTCTTCGGGTCGCGGTAGAGCGGCACCAGCTCGTCGAGCGGCCGGTCGCCGATGACCACGCCCGCGGCGTGGGTCGAGGCGTGGCGCGGCAGGCCCTCGAGCTTGAGCGCGATCTCGATCATTCGGGCGACCGCCGGGTCGCCGTCGCGGGCCTCCTTGAGCCGGGGCTCCAGCTCGATCGCCTGGGCCAGGGTCACGGGCTTGGCCGGGTTGTTGGGGACGAGCTTGCAGATCCGGTCGACGAGGCCGAAGGGCAGGCCCAGCACCCGGCCGACGTCGCGCAGCGCCGCGCGCGCCATGAGCTTGCCGAAGGTGATGATGTGGGCGACGCGGTCCTTGCCGTAGCGCTGCTCGACATAGCGGATCACCTCGTCGCGGCGGTCCTGGCAGAAGTCGATGTCGAAATCCGGCATCGAGACGCGCTCGGGGTTGAGGAAGCGCTCGAACAGCAGGCCGAAGCGGAGCGGGTCGAGGTCGGTGATCCCGAGCGCCCAGGCGACGACGGAGCCCGCCCCCGAGCCGCGCCCCGGGCCCACCGGGATGTCGTGCCGCCTGGCCCAGCCGATGAAGTCGGCGACGATCAGGAAGTAGCCCGGGAACTGCATCTGGACGATGACGTCGAGCTCGTACTCGAGCCGCTCGCGATGGGGCGTCGCCGCGGCGCCGTCGATCGCCAGCGCCGCCAGCCGCCGCGCCAGCCCGGCGCGAGCCTGCAGCCGCAGCTCCGCGGCCTCGTCGCGGCCGGCGCCGGTATCGAACGGCGGCAGGATGGGGTCGCGGGCCGGGGCCACGACGGCACAGCGCCGGGCGATCACCAGCGTGTTCTCGACGGCCTCGGGCAGGTCGGCGAACAGCAGGGCCATCTCCGCCGGGGTCTTGAAGCGGTAGTCGAGCGAGAAGCGGCGGCGGTCCTCGGCGGCGACGTTCTGGCCCTCGGCGATGCAGACCAGGGCGTCGTGCGCCTCGTGCATGCCCTCGTCGAGGAACAGGCAGTCGTTGGTGGCGACGAGCGGCAGGCCGCGGTCGAAGGCGAGGTCGAGGAAGGCGGGCTCGGTCAGCGCCTCGGGCTCCTCGCCGTGGCGTTGCAGCTCGACATAGAGACGATCGGGAAACGCCGCCTCGAGCCGGTCGAGCAGGGCCGCCGCCCCGTCCCGGTCGCCGCGCTGCAGCAGCCGGCCGAGCGGCCCCTCGGCCCCACCGGTCAGGAGGATGAGCCCGTCCCTGCAGCGCTCGAGGTCGGCGAGGGTGACGGTCGGCTCGTCCGGGTCGACGAGATAGAGGGCACTCATCAGTCGCATCAGGTTGCCGTAGCCGGCCGCGCTCTGCGCCAGCACGGGCAGCAGCGGCGGCCGCTGCAGCCGCTCGCGGCGCAGGGCCGCCATGCCCGCGGCCTGGCTCGGCAGGGCCAGCGGCAACAGGGCGCCGACGATCGGCTGCACCCCCTGCGCCATGGCGGCGGCGCAGAACGGCATGACGCCGAAGAGATTGCCGTGGTCGGTGACCGCCACGGCCGGCATGTCGAGCGCCGCGCAGCGCCCGGCCAGGGCCTTGCCGTCGATCGCCCCTTCGAGCAGCGAGTAGGATGAGCGAACCCGCAGGTGAGCGAAGGGGGCGTGGGGCATCCGGACCTCTCGAGCTGTGCTGCGCCGCCACGCCTTCTAGCGCAGCACGCCGAGGGTTGGGAACCGCGCTCCGCGGCGATCCCGACGCCTTCTTGCAAATGTTCCTAGAATGCCCGCCCAGGAGCGACCGCCCGGGCTCGATCGACGGCTTCGGCCCCCCGGGCAGCCCGTCGGCGGTCGGTGCAGTGGGCAGCCGGACGATGCGCCGAGCGAAAAACTAGCGGTCGACATGGCTGGCCCGGCCGCCGCTCGGCGATCGTCTTGGGCAGCTTGCGGACGTCGAGGATGGCCGTGCTCGGATCCACGCCGCGAGCCCGGCGGCCAGCCGTGCCGGTGCACCGGCGACGAGGTCGGCAGCTGAACCGCGCTCGATACTGACCGGCAGCCGGCCCCGGCATGGAGACCCGGCCATCCGACAGGCCCGACCTGTTTCAGCCAGCTATGTCAGCCCCCAGCCCTTTTCGGCCCTTGATGGCAGCGTCCTTTGCCAGGACGGATCGCCGCGCTGATGCGGGCGATGGGGCTGTCCAGCCGCTGCCGCCAGAGGTCGCCGTCGACCTACAAGCCGCCCATCAGCGGCTGCCAGCCTCTCTCGCCCTGCCAGCGGAGGAAGCGGTCGCAGACGCTGCTCCAAGGGCCAAGGTCGGCGGGCAACAGCCACCCCTGGGCGCCGGCGCGGGCCACCCAAAGCAGCACCTCGAGACCCAGGGAGGATGGCGCCTGCCGGGAGACGTAGCCGCGACGATGGCCTTTCAGGCATTCCCGAGCGCGCTGCCATTCGCCGCCAAGAGACCGCCAGCCGGCCATTCCTGCGAGTCGATCCCGGGCTCTAGGCAGCGACTTCGGCATCCGACCCGATTCAAGGTGACAACAGTGCCTAGGCCACCGGGTCGCACAGCTCGAGCGGCCGCGCCATGAACGCCTCGAGGCCGGCGATCGGCATCGGCTTGGCGAAGTAGTAGCCCTGCACCTCGTTGCAGCCGGCGCGCTCCAGGAAGCGGAGCTGGTCGACCGTCTCCACACCCTCGGCACAGATCCGGATGCCAAGGCTGCGGCCGATGCCGACCACCGCCTTGACGATCGCCTGGCCCTTGCCGCGCCGGCCGAGATCGTTGACGAACGAGCGGTCGATCTTGATCTTGTCGAACGGGAAGCGGTTGAGATAGCTCAGGCTCGAGTAGCCGGTGCCGAAATCGTCCATGGCGACCTTCACGCCCATGTCCTTGATCTGGCGAAGATCGGCGATGACGCTCTCGGCCCCGTCGACCATCACGCTCTCGGTGATCTCGAGCTCGAGCCGGCGCGGGTCTATGGCGGTCTCGGCCAGCACGCACTCGACCATCTCGGCGATGCGGCCGCGCTTGAGCTGCACCGCGGAGAGATTGACCGCGATCTCCAGATCGCCATGGTGCGCCAGGGTCGTGCAGGCGGTGCGCAGCACCCATTCGCCCAGTTCGTGGATCAGCCCGGTCTGCTCGGCGATGCCGATGAAGTCGGCCGGCGAGACCATGCCGCGCTCGGGATGGTGCCAGCGGACCAGCGCCTCGACGCCGCTCACCCTGCCGCTCTTGAGGTCGACCTTGGGCTGGTAGAAGAGCTCGAGCTCGTGCCGGGCGATGGCCACGCGAAGATCGCGCTCGAGTGCCTTGCGGTCCTGCAGCTTGGCGTCCATGTCGCGCTCGAAGAAGCGGAAGGTCGAGCGTCCCTCCGCCTTGGCCCGGTCGAGGGCGATGTCGGCGTTCTGCAGGAGGCGGCCGCCGAGCGAGCCGTCGAGCGGCACGAGGGCGATGCCGATGCTGCAGCTCACCAGCACCCGCTCGTCCGCCACCTCGAAGGGCTCGGCGACGAGGGCGATGATGCGCCGGGCGAGGAACTCCACCGCGCCCACGTTGTGCACGCCGGTCTGGACGACGACGAACTCGTCGCCGCCGGTCCGGGCGACCGTGTCCGTCTCGCGCACGCAGGCCTCGAGGCGCTGCCCCACCTGGCGGATCAGCTCGTCGCCGGCGGCATGGCCGAGCGTGTCGTTGACGTCCTTGAACCGGTCGATGTCGACGCTGAGCACGGCCGCCATCTCGCCGCGGCGGGCGACGACACCGATCGCGTCGTCGAGCCGCTCGCCGAGCTGCGCACGGTTCGGCAGGCCGGTCAGCGCGTCGTGGCGGGTCAGGAACTGTGCCCGCCGCTCGGCATCGAGCTCGCGGGTGATGTCGGTGGCGGTGCCGCGATAGCCGACGAAACGGCCAGCCGGGTCGAGGTGCGGCTTGCCGGCGATGCGCAGCGTCAGCCGGCCACCGTCGGCATCGTCGCAGAGGGCCAGCACGTTGCGGAACGGCTGCTGGCGGGCGATGGCGTTCTTGTAGCGCGCCCATTGCGCTGCGTTGTCGCCGTGATGGAACAGCTCTTCGAGACGGCGGCCGATGATCGATTCGGCCGGCCGGCCGGTGAGCTGGGCCACCCGCCCGGAGACGAACACGATGCCGAGCTCGGCGTCGGTCTCCCAGATCCAGTCCGAGCTGGCGTCGGCGACGTCGCGGAAGCGCGCCTCGCTGTCCTCGACCGCGTGCGCCGCCACGCTCGCATGGCGCATGACGAAGCCGCTGAACAGCGCGATGACGACGAGGGCGAGCAGCAGCGACGGGGCGATCGACTGCACGAACTGCCAGCCCGGGCGATGCGCCTGCCAGACGAGGATGCCGACGACGGTGCCGTCGACCGTGACGAGCTCCAGCGCGGCCTCGCCCACGACCGTGCCCGGCGCCTCGATCCGCATCGCCGAAAGCTGATAGCGCTCGGCCAGGTCGTCGAAGAAGGCCTGGTCGAGCAGCTTGACGAAAGCCAGCACGCTGCGCGGCCCGGGCGGCAGGGTCACACCACCGAGCTGCTCGGGCGTGATGGCGCTGACCCCGGCGAGCGCCACCTGGCCGTCGACCAGGACGAGCCCGGTCTGGTAGTCGGGCTCCGCCGTCGACGCCCGGCGAGCCGCCGCCACCAGCGCCTCGAGCCCGCCCGCGATCGCCGGCATCTCGCCCGGATCGACGCTCTCGCCGTCGATGGCGCCGTAGCTGATCTCGTCCGCGGGATCGAGCACCAGACTGAGGTGGTAATCGTGCGTCTCGTAGATGTAGCCGGCGAAGTTCAGGTCGGCCCATTCGACGTCGACCGCGATGTGCAGATGGCGCACGGCGTCGTTCCACCAGGCGTAGTCCTTGGCCACCCGGCCGACCTGGTTCTCGCGGAGCTGCAGGTTGCTCGCGACGGTGTTGACCGACTGCCGCTCGGCCGTCTGATCCTCGGTCGCGGCGTTCATCGCCATCAGGCCGAGCAGCACCCCCAGGCTCACCGCCATGAGCGCCGCCATCGGGGCAATGATCCGTCGACCGAGACGAAGGCTTCTGGTTGTCATTGTCTGCGACCGTTCCGAGGCTGTGGAGTGCCAAACCACAGCCACAATCGCAGCCAGACCTTAAGGTACGGTTAATCGCGCAAATTTAGCCGCTTTCGTCCGGTGCCAGCACGGCCCGGCGCGCTTGCGCGCGACGCGTGCCGGCGAACACCGCGCCGCCAATCCAGCGGAACACGCACCAAGCCGGGTCAGGCGGCGGCGAAGTCGAGCTGGACCTTCATCGCGACGCGCCGGTCGGATGCCAAGTCGAAGGCGGCGCGGGCCTCGGCCACGGGCAGGGTCCGGGTCAAGAGCGGGCGCAGATCGAGGCGGCGCCGCTCGATCATCTGGACCGCCTCGCGGAACTCCCGGTCGAAGCGGAAGGTGCCCTTCAGCGCGATCTCCTTGGCGACCAGCACGCCGAGCGGCAGGGCGATCTCTCCCGCCATGCCGACCTGGACCAGGACGGCCCCGGGACGGAGCACCGGCAGCGCGGCGCGCAGCGCGGCCTCCGCCCCCGAGGCCTCCAGCATCACGTCGAACCGGCCACGGCCTTCGGCCCAGGCGGCGAGGCCATCGGGGTGCGCCGCCATGTCGACGGTCTGCGTCGCCCCCATCCGGGCGGCCACATCGAGCGGCCCCGGGTGCAGGTCGGTGGCGACGATCTCGGCCGCCCCGGCGGCCCTGGCAGCGGCGACGCAGAGGACGCCGATCGGCCCGCAGCCGGTGACCAGGACGCGTCGGCCGAGCAGCGGGCCCGCCCGGTCGGCAGCGTGGAGGCAGACGGCGAGCGGCTCGGCCATGGCGGCCTCGGCGAGGCTGACCGTGTCGGCCACCGGCACGGCCTGGCGGGCGTCGACGACGATGTCCTGGCGAAAGCCGCCCTGGACGTGGGGCAGGCGCATGGCACTGCCGAGAAAGCGCATGTCGAGGCAGTGCCGCGACTGGCCGGCGAGGCAGAAGGCACACGTCCGGCAGGGCCGGCTCGGGTCGACCGCGACCCGGGTGCCGACGGCGATGCCGGTCACGCCCTCGCCCAGCTCGACCACGGTGCCGGCGAGCTCGTGGCCGAGGATCATCGGCTCCGTCAGCTCGATCGTGCCGACCCGGCCGTGGTGATAGTAGTGCAGGTCCGAGCCGCAGATGCCGGCGGCGCCGACCCTGACCCGGACCTCGCCTGGCCCCAGCGGCTGTGGCGGCACCTCCTCGACCCGGAGATCGTGCCGCCCGTGAACGACGACCGCCCGCATGGCTCCCCCCTGCTCTGCATTGCTCATGCCGTCGTAGTGGAGAATCGCCGCAACGGCCATTCGTGTTTGCCCCGACTGCCGCGAACGGGCCACGATCCGGACGGCACGAAAACGAGGAGGTTCGCCATGATGCTGGAGTTCAGGGTCGCCGGCCGAAGGGCTGACCAACGGGGTGACCATCCCGGTCGACGGCGGCTCTCGCCTGAGCTGAAGCGCCTCAGCGGGCGAGCAGCCGCTCGACCGGCGCGAAGTCGTCGGTGAGGAGGACGGCCGCCGGCCAGGCGGCCGGCGGCCGCTCGTCGAGCCGGGTCCAGCGGGCCTTCGGCGCTGTGGTCGCCGCGTGCGGGCTGGCGAGGCCGGACGGCCGGGCTGCGGCATAGACGATGAAGTTGATGTTGTCCGCCGTCTGGTAGGCCGCGGCGTCGTGCCAGACCTCGACCACGGCGAAGCGGCGGCGCAACGTCAGAACGGCGCTGCGCACGAGGCGGCGCGGCTGCACCCGGTCGATGATGTTGATGACGTAGAAGCCATCGGCGGTCAGCCGGCGGGCCACCAGGGCGTGGAACTCGTCGGTGATCAGGTGCGCGGGCAGGGCCACGTCGCGGAAGGCGTCGCCGACGATCACGTCGAAGCGGCGGTCGTCGGGCAGGCGGGCCAGGGCGACGCGCGCGTCCTGGTGCAGGATCTCGGTCGCCGGCCCGGGCACGAACCAGAGCTGCTCGCGAGCGATCGCCGTCACAAGGGGGTCGAGCTCGGCCACGGTGACGGCGTGGGCCGGATCTCGGGCGAGCCAGGTGCGCGGCAGGGTGTAGCCGCCGCCGCCGACGAAGAACGAGGCGAAGGGCGCAGCGCCGAAGCGGTGCCGCACCAGCTCGTCCATCCAGTGCAGGTGCGAGAAGGCGAGATAGGCCGGGTCCTCGTGGTTGACGCTCTGCGTCAGCGCATCGAGGCGCAGCAGGCGCGCACCCGGGAGGTTCCGTTCCTCGCCGGAAAAGACGCCGATGCAGTAGTAGCGGCTTTCGTGGGTGCAGGGCGCGGCGAAGCCCGGCGGTGCGGTGCCGGTGGCGAGCACGAGGCCAGCCGTGCCCGCGAGGCCGACAGCGGCGGCACGCTGGCGGGCGGCCGGCAGGCAGAGCGCCGCCAGGATCGCGTTGAGGGCGGCCACCAGCCAGAGCGAGCCGGCCGAGCCCAGATGGGCCACGAGCACGAAGCCGGCGAGAAAGGTGCCGAGGATCGCCCCTGCGACACCCGCCGCCAGCATCCGCCCGACCACCCGGCCAGCGCCGCTGCCCAGCGCCTCCAGGGCCAGGGTGGTGGCGATCGGCTGGACCAGGCCGGCGGTCACGCTCGGCACCAGGAAGGCGGCGAGGCCGGCCAGCACGATGGCGGTTGGCACGGCGACGTCGGCGGCGACCAAGCTGCCGGCGACGAGGGTCAGGACCGGCAGGATCAGGATGGTCGTCACCGCCCCGGCGAGGCAGGCCAATCCGAGGGCTTCGGCCCGGCGCCCGGGCCAGGCGTCGGCCAGCCGGCCGCCGGCCCAGTGGCCCAGTGCCAAGCCCATGAGCACGACGCCGATGACCGTCGTCCAGGTCTCGAGCGACATCCCGAAATAGGGTGCCAGCAGGCGGCCGGCGGTGATCTCGACGATCATCGCCCCGGCGGCATTGCCGGCGACGACCATGACCAGGACCGTCGTGAGCCAGGGCCGCTCGGCGGTACGGGCACGGCGGCCGGACGTCGGTTCGGGCAAGCGCTTCCCCTTCCATCGCTCGGCCGGATGGCCGCGCCGGTGGTCTAGCGCATTAGGCTGCGGGCCGCATGCGCCGCCGGCGGTCGGGGTGCCCGGCTCAGGTCAGGGGGGCAACGCCGAGCTCGGCCGCGATCGCATCGAGCTGGCGGCGCAGGGCCGGATGCAGGTCGAGTCCGTGGGTCAGACGGTGATGGCGGCCGGCGTTGCGGCCGTCACCCGGGATGCGCACCGGGTCGTGGCCGGGCAAGGGCGGCGAGGCGCGCAGCTCGGCGAAGACGTGCGACGCGGTGGCGGTGAAGGCCACGGGGTCGCCGAAGGCGGCGATGTCGATGGCCGCCACGAACTGGCCGGTGTTGGTGGGGCTCGTGGTGTCCTTGGTGAAGTCGACCACCTCGCTGCCGAAGGCGGCCCCGTTGAGGACACCTGCCAAGAGGCCGATGGCGAGGCTGAGTCCGTAGCCCTTTGGGCCGCCGATGGACAAGAGGAAGCCCTCGTCGCGGCGGTCGGGGTCGGTGAGCGGCTTGCCGTCACGGCCCACCATCCAGCCCTCGGGCATGGGCAGGCCGCGCTGTGCCAGGACCTTGATCTTGCCGACGGCGGCCACCGTGGTCGCCATGTCGAGGACGAAGGGGTCGGGCCCGCCCGACGGGGCCGCCACGGCGATCGGGTTGGTGCCGAGCAGCAGGTCGGTGCCGCCATAGGGGGCCACGTGGTTGGCGCTGCCGACGGCGGCAGCGAGGCCGATCATGCCGGCGGCGGCCTGCGGCCGGACGTAGAGCGCGGCGGGGCCGGCGTGGTTGCCGCGGCGGATGCCGACCCAGCCGATGCCGGCGGTTCGGGCCTTGGCCATCGCCACCGCGCAGGCCTGCTGCATGGCGAGGTGGCCGAGGCCGTCGTCCCCGTCGATGAGCGCCGTGGCGACCGTCTCGCGCACCACCCGCGGTGCCGCGCGCGGATTGCAGCCGCCGTCCCTGAGGCGGTCGACGTACTGGCCCAGGCGGAACACGCCGTGGGTGTCGTGGCCGAGGAGATCGGCCTCGAGCATCAGGCGGGCGACCTGCTCGGCGTCCGGCCCCGGTACGCCGAGAGCGGCAAGGCAGCGGGTGATGAAGGCCTCGAGCTCGGCGGCGGCGACGGCGGTGCTCACCTCGTTCAGCCCTCGCCCGTGGTCACGCGGTCCTTGTGCCAGAAGACGAAGGTGCGCTGCACCCAGACGACGAAGATGAAGAGGGCGAGGCCGACGATGCTCAGATAGATGATGAGCGAGAAGACGCGCGGCGTGTTGAGCTGCGAGGCGGCGACCCGGATGAGCTCGCCGAAGCCCTTGCCGCCGCCGAGGAACTCGCCGGTGATGGCACCGGCCATCACGCCGACGGCCCCGATCTTGAGGCCGGTGAAGAAGTGCGGCAGGCCGGTCGGCAGCTTCATCTTCCACAAGGTCTGCAGGCGCGACGCCCCCATGGTCTTGAACAGCATCCGCGCGTTCTCGTCGGCGGCATGCAGGCCGGCGGCGGTGCCGACGACGATGGGGAAGGTGGCGATGAAGGCGGCGAGCGCCACCTTGGACGCGATGCCGAAGCCGAGCCAGGCGACGAAGAGCGGGGCGAAGGCCACCTTGGGCATGGTGTCGATGGCGACGAGGTAGGGCATGATCGCCCGCTCGCCGAAGGCGGTCTCGCCGACGATGACACCCAGTGTGAAGCCGATGGCGATGGCGATGGCGAAGCCGTAGATCACCTCGAGAACGGTGATCCAGAGGGCATCGAGCATGTAGCCGCGGCCGATGAGGTTGGCGCCCACGAGGATGATGTCGCGCAGGGTCTCCGCCGGGGTCGGCAGGATGATCGGCGAGACGAGGCCCAGCCGCGTGACGAAGTCCCACAGGCCGACGAACACGGCGAAGACCAGGAGCATGGCGACGGACCGCGGGATGCGGTCGATGCGGCTGACCTCCTCCGCCCAGACCGTGTCGCCCGTGGCGGGAAGCGGCTCGCGATCGGCGATGCGCTCGAGTTTGCTCAACGGAACGCCTCCTGGTCGAGCCGGCCGCGGATGCGCTGGACGAGCGCGCCGAACTCGGGTGTGGTGATCATGTCGAGGGTGCGCGGCCGCGGCAGGTCGATGGCCACCGCCTCGGCGATGCGCCCCGGGCGTGGGGCCAGGACGTAGACCACGTCGGAGAGGATCACCGCCTCCTGGATCGAGTGGGTGACGAGAAACGCGGTGGCGTGGCGGTCCATGCAGATGCGCTGCAGCTCCATGTTCATGAAGTCGCGGGTCAGCTCGTCGAGTGCGCTGAACGGCTCGTCGAGCAGCAGCACGGCGGGCTCGGTGACCAGCATCCGGCAGATGGCCGCACGCTGCGCCATGCCGCCCGAGAGCTCGTTCGGGTAGACGTGCTCGAAGCCCTTCAGGCCGACGAGCTCGAGTAGGGCCCGGGCCTTGGCCTCGGCGGCCCGGGCGGCGGCGCTGCCGTCCCGGATCTCGATCGGCAGGACGACGTTCTGGATGGTGGTGCGCCAGGGAAAGAGCGTCGCCTGCTGGAACATCATGCCGATGTCGCGCCTGGGCCCGGTGACCGGGCGGCCGGCGAGGACGACCCGACCGCGGGTCGGCGGGATCAGGCCGGCCATGATCTTCAGAAGTGTGGACTTGCCGCAGCCGGACGAGCCGATCACCGAGGAGAAGCTGCCCTTAGTCAGGGTCAGCGTGATCCCCTCCAGCGCCTGGATGGCGTTGCGGGCGTAGGTCTTGCCCACGCCCGCCAGCTCGTAGACCGGCTCGCCCGGGGCGAGGTGCCCGGGCGAGGGATGGGTCAGCGTCGCCGCCATCAATTCAGGCCGGCGTTCCAGGTCTCGACGAACTCGTTGCTGTAGGCGGCCGAAAGATCGTCGAGCGGGCCGGCCAAGTCGCCGCCGGCGATGAGGCTCTCCTGCCACTCCTCCCAGACCTCCGGCGGCTGGTATCCCAGGCCCCTGCTGGCGTTGATCGGGATGGTCTTCGAGCGCACCGCGGTGAAGAGGGCCGAGGCGAACTCCCGGTCCTCGCTCTCCTGCGGGTTGCCGGCGGCCATGTGCTCCAGCACGCGCTCCCGGTTGGCGTCGTCGAGGGCGAAGGCGTGGCCGCGGGCGAAGGCGCGGCCGAACTTCTCGACCAGCTCGCGGTCGTTCCTGATCGTGTCGCCCATGGTGGCGAGGCCGTTGCCGAAGAAGCGGGCGTACTCGTCGGGGGTGATGTCGCGCACCGGCACGCCGCGCTGGTTGAGGATGGCGGCGTCGGCGGTCGAGGCGGCATAGGCCGAGATGTCGCCGCGGGTGAAGGCGGCGGTGGCGGGCCCGCCGTCGCCCACGGTGAGGAAGGTGTAGTCGGTACCCTCGGTCATGCCGGCGCCCATGAGCACGTTCCGGGCGAAGCCGACCTCGGCCCCGTCGGCGGTGCCGGTGCCGACGACGGTGCCGCGCAGGTCGTCGATCCCCTGGACCTCGGAATCCTCGGGGACGACGATGCCGAAGTTGGAGCGGGCGGCCACGTTGTAGATGAAGACGACATCGACCCCGCGCGAGCGGGCGGCCATGACCGGGCCGGGGCCGGGGCGGCCGAAATGCGCCTGGCCGGCGGAGAGTGCCTGGAGGACCGCGCCCGAGCCGTTCAGCGACTCGACCGTGACCTCGAGCCCCTCGTCGGCGAAGTAGCCCTCGCCGATGGCGACGAACACCGGGAAGGAGTTGATCGCGGAGGGGCTCGGCTGGACGAAGGTGACGGGCCGGAACTCCTGGGCCGCGGCGGCAGCTGCCAGCCCCGTCGCGAGGCCCATGGCGGCGAGGCCGAGGGCGGCCGTGCGGGCGAGATGACGGCGGGTGATGGTCTTGGTCATGTCCTACTCCCTTGATCGCTCGTTCTTGGTCTCGGGATCACGAAGCGGCGGCGGTGCGGACCGGATTCTCCAGGCGGCCGATGCCCTCGATCTCGCAGGTGACGACGTCGCCGTCG
Source organism: uncultured Geminicoccaceae bacterium (assembly GCA_964460465.1). GTDB lineage: Bacteria > Pseudomonadota > Alphaproteobacteria > Geminicoccales > Geminicoccaceae > SLRI01. The sequence goes on from CAYWSB010000022.1 coordinate 34,166, forward strand.
GAGAGGTAGCGGGGCGGATCCATGGCGTAGCCTACACCCGACGGGGTGCCGGTGGCGATGATGTCGCCCGGCTCCAGCGTCAGTCCGGCGGACAGCGAGGCGACGAGGGTCGGGATGTCGAAGATCATGGCGGCGGTGGTCGAGTCCTGCCGCTGCTCGCCGTTGACCCAGAGGCGGATGCCGAGGTTCTGCGGATCGGCGACGGCGTCGGCCGTGACGATCCACGGGCCCATCGGGCAGGAGCCGTCGAGCGCCTTGCCCTTGAAGAACTGGCCGCCGTGCCGGCGCTGGACATCGCGGGCGGAGATGTCGTTGACGATGGTATAGCCGAGGATGTGGTCGAAGGCGCGCTCGGGCGGGATGTCCCGGCCGGGCCGGCCGATGACGAGCGCCAGCTCGACCTCGTAGTCGACCTTGGTGGAGACGTGCGGGAAGATCGGGATCGGGGCACCCGGACCGACGACGGCGGTGGGTGGCTTGGTGAAGAATACCGGCACCTCGGTGACGCCGATCTTGATGTTCTGCGCGCGCTCGCCCTCGGCGATGTGCTCGGCGTAGTTGCGGCCGACGCAGAAGACGTTCTTGGCCGGCCGCGGGATCGGCGCCAGGAGGCGCACCCGCTCGACCGGGACGACGGTGACCGCCGTTGCGGCACCGGCCACGGCCACCACCTTGCGCGCGGCGGCGAGGCCGGCGTCACCCTGGCCGATCAGGTCGACCAGCGAGCCCGAGAGCGCCGGGCTGTCGCCCGGCAGCCCGGCCGCCGCGGCCGCACGGTGGTCGAGCAGCACGGCGCAACCGTCGCCGCGGATCACCGCGGCCACCGGCCGTTCGTCGACCATCACCGTCGCCAGCCGCATTCCTCACCTCCCTGGGGGGACCGTGTCGCCGGACCGGTCGGTTTTCCTGGTCTGCTCGCCGCCGATCCGATCCGGGCGACGATACCGCCCGGACTGGTCATATCGCATCGCCGTGCCCCGACGCGACAAACCAATCCGCCGATTGATTTCGCTCGGGCTGCCGGCTAGCGTCCCCGGCTGCGCACGGATTGCGGCGGACGGGTGTCCCTCGCCGCCCCGGTGCTCGACCAATGAGGTGAATGGTTGGACCTTGCGGTGCAGGCGACGGTGGCGACGACGGCAGCACTGGCGGAGCGACTCCGGCGGCACATCGTCGACAGCCGCCTCGCCCACAATGCCCGGCTGCCGCCCGAGCGCCAGCTCAGCGAGCTGTTCGGCGTGTCGCGGGCGGAGCTGCGCAAGGCCCTGGCAGCACTCGAGGCGGACGGGCTAATCTGGCGGCATGTGGGACGCGGCACGTTCATTGGCGCCCGGCCGGTGCACAATCTCGACGATGTGACCTTCCTTGGCCAGCTCGCCAGCCCGGCGCAGGTGCTGGAGGCCCGCCTCGCGATCGAGCCGGAGCTCGCCCGGCTGGCGGCGCTGCACGGCCTCAAGGCGGATGGCGAGGCGATCCGCACCTGTGCGGCGCGGGCGCGTGCCGCCCTCGACTGGCGCAGCTACGAGGCCTGGGACGACAAGCTGCACCAGGCGATCGCCGCGGCGACCCGCAACAAGCTTTTGATCTTCCTCTTCGACACGCTCAACATCGTCCGCCGGTCGATCGTCTGGGGCCAGGAGCGGACCACCGACCGGCCGCCGCCGGACCACGAGAGCTTCGCCCAGCACGACGCCGTCGTGGCGGCGATCCTGGCGCACGACCCGGCGGCGGCGGCCGACCGGATGCGCGACCACCTGCGCTCGGTGCGCGACCGGGTGCTGCCGGCGCTGAAGTAGGGTCCTCGCGGGTGAGGCGGGGTCAGACGACCGTGACGGTGAGCTCGCCCACGCCCTCGATGCTGGCGTGCATGACGTCGCCCCTGACGACGGCGGCGACCCCCGAGGGGGTGCCGGTCATGATCACGTCGCCGGCGGCGAGCGTGAAGTATTCCGAGAGGTAGGCGATCATCTCGGGCACCTTCCAGATCATCTGGGCGAGGTCGCCCTCCTGCCGAAGCCGGCCGTTCACCTCGAGGGCCACCCGCCCCGTGGCGGGGTGGCCGATCACGCTGGAGGGATGCAGCGGGCCGATCGGTGCGGAGTGCTCGAAGGCTTTGCCGATCTCCCAGGGCCGGCCCATGTCCTTGGCGATGCCCTGCAGGTCGCGCCGGGTCATGTCGAGCCCCACGCCGTAGCCGAACACGCAATCCAGCGCCCCGTCCACCGGGATGTCCGTCCCGCCCCGGGCGAGGGCCACGACCATCTCGATCTCGTGGTGCACGTCCTTCGAGCGCGGCGGGTAGGGGAAGCGGCCCGTCAAGTCGAGATTGTCCGGGTTCTTCTGGAAGAAGAAGGGCGGCTCGCGGTCGGGGTCGTGACCCATCTCGATCGCGTGGGCGGCGTAGTTGCGGCCGATGCAGTAGACGCGGCGGACCGGAAAGAGGCGGTCCGATCCCGCCACAGGAACGAGCGTGGCGGTGGGCGGGTCGAGAACGAGCGCAGGCATCGATCGGGGGCTCCAGGGCGAGGTCGCGGCGCGGACGGCTCTAAGTCGACTCGCACCCGGGCGCGGTCAATGCATCAATCGCTCGATTGGTTCAGCCGGCAGCCTCTGGTCGACAGAGCCGGCGCATGGCGGCGGCCACCCCGCTTCGCGCGGGCCTGGGCCCGGCGAGCTCGAGGGCCATCTCGCACCCGGCGAGGGTGCCCAGGAGCGAGAGGTCGTTGAGATCGCCCAGATGGCCGATGCGGAACACCCGGCCCGCGAGGCGCGAGAGGCCCGCGCCGAGCGACAGGTCGAAGCGGTCGAGTGCCGTCGCCCGGATCGCGTCGGCGTCCGACCCCTCGGGCACGAGGACGGCCGTCAGGCTGGCGGAACGCTCCCCGGGCCGGCGGGCGAAGACCTCGAGGCCCCAGGCCTCGACCGCGGCCCGGGTCGCCTCGGCGTGGCGGGCATGGCGGGCGCAGACGGCATCGAGCCCTTCGGCCATGAGCAGCTCGATTGCCGCATCGAGCCCGTAGAGCAGGTTGGTCGACGGCGTGTACGGGAAGAAGCCCCGGGCATTGGCCTCGAGCATCGGCCCCCAGTCCCAGTAGCCGCGCGGGCAGCGTGCGCCCTCGTGCGCGGCAAGCGCCTTTGCGCCGACGGCGTTGAAGGAGAGGCCGGGCGGCAGCATCAGCCCCTTCTGCGAGCCTGCCACGGTGACATCGACGCCCCAGGCATCGTGGGCGTAGGGCATCGAGCCGAGTGACGAGATGGTGTCGACCATGAGCAGGGCCGGGTGGCCGGCGGCGTCGATGGCGCGGCGCACGGCCGCGATGTCGGACGTGACGCCGGTCGAGGTCTCGTTGTGGACGACGCAGACGGCCTTCAGCCGATGCGCGCGATCCTCGGCCAAGCGGGTCTCGATGGCGGCGGCATCGACGCCGGCGCGCCAGTCGCCCGGGATCAGCTCGACCTCGAGCCCGAGCCTGAGGGCCAGGTCCCGCCAGAGCCCGGCGAAGTGGCCGTGCTCGACCATCAGCACGGCGTCGCCGGGCGAGAGGGTGTTGACGAGGGCGGCCTCCCAGGCACCGGTGCCGGAGGCGGGGTAGATCACCACCGGGCCCTTGGTCTTGAAGACGGGCTTCAGGCCGTCGAGGACACGGCGGGCGAGAGCCTGGAAAACGGGGCCGCGGTGGTCGATGGTCGGCCGGTCGATGGCGCGCAGCACCGGGTCGGGGACGTTGGTCGGGCCCGGAATCTGCAGGAAGTGCCGCCCGGGCGTGCGTCCGCTGGTCATGAAGCCTCGGCTCTGTCTGGGGATCGCATGTGGCGCCCGAACATCGGCACCTGCCGGCCCCTGTCAAGCGGCCCGGTGCCGCCCCGTGCGTTGACCCTCGGGGCCGGATGGCGCATGCCGGACCGGTCGTCCGCCCGCTGCCGCCGGAGCCCGGCCTTGCCCACCCTCTCCCATCGCCCGCCCCATGTCGCCAGAAGCGCGCGCCAGCCGGGCGATCCGGCGCTGGCGGCACGGCTGGCGAAGGCGATCGAGGGCGAGGTGCTGTTCGGGCCGTTCGATCGCGGCCGGTACGCCACCGACGCCTCGCTCTACCAGATCGAGCCGCTGGGCGTGCTCCGGCCCCGCAGCAAGGCGGACATCGAGGCGGCAATCGCGATCGCCCGCGAGGCGGGTGTGTCGCTCATCGCCCGCGGTGGGGGCACCTCACAGGCGGGGCAGACCGTCGGCCGGTCGGTGGTCGTGGACAACGCCCGCTGGCTCACCGGCATGGACGGGCTCGACCTCGAAGCCGGCACGGTCTGGGTCGAGCCGGGGCTCGTGCTCGACGCGCTGAACCGGGCGCTGGCGCCGCACGGGCTCTTCTACCCGGTCGACGTCTCGACCGCGTCGCGGGCGACGCTGGGCGGGATGACGGCCAACAACTCCTGCGGCTCGCGCTCGCTGCGCTACGGGGTGTCGGTCGACAATGTCCTGGCGATCGAGGCCGTGACCGCCGATGGCCAGACCATGGTGTTCGGGACCGGCGACGACCTGCCCCGGCCGTCGAACGCCCAGGCGACGCTCGAGGCACGGCTGCGGGCGATCGCCGAGGAGGTGCGGCCGGAGATCGAGGCGCGCTGGCCCCGGACCGCCCGGCAGGTCGGCGGCTACAACCTGCCGGCCCTCCTGGAGGACGGCGCGCAGGGCCTGGCGCAAGGCCAGGACATGGCCTCCATCCTGGTCGGCTCGGAGGGCACGCTGGCCTACTTCACCCGGATCAAGCTCCGGCTCCATCCGCTGCCCCGCCACAAGGTCATGGGCATCTGCCGGTTCGGGACACTCGATGCGGCGATGCGGGCCACGCCGGCGATCGTGGCACTCGGGCCCACCTGCGTGGAGTTGGTCGACCGGACGATCCTGGAGCTCGCCCGGGACATCCCGGCCTTTCGCAGCACGCTCGCCGAAATCCAGGCCGGCGACGCCGAGGCCCTCCTGATCACCGAGTTCGCCGGCAACGACGCGACGGCGCAGCGACAGTCCCTGATGGCGCTGCACGACTGCCTCGCCGGGCTCGGCCAGCCGGGCGCGGTGGTGGACGCCGTCGAGCCGGCGCTTCAGGTGCGGCTCACCGCGCTGCGCACCGCCGGGCTCAACATCGTCATGTCGATGAAGGGCGACGCCAAGCCGGTCTCCTTCGTCGAGGACTGCGCGGTGCCCCTGGCCCATCTCGCCGCGTACACGGCGGCATTGACCGAGATCTTCGCGCGGCACGGCACCCGCGGCACCTGGTATGCGCACGCCGCCGTCGGCTGCCTGCACGTGCGCCCGGTCCTCAACCTCAAGGAGGAGGCGGGTGCGACGACCATGCGGGCGATCGCCGAGGAGACGCTGGAGCTGGTGCGGCGCTTTCGCGGCAGCCATTCGGGCGAGCACGGCGACGGGCTGGTACGGTCGGAGTGGCACCCGCGGATCTTCGGCGAGCGGCTGGTTGGGGCGTTCGAACGGGTCAAGGACGCGTTCGACCCGGACGGCGTCTTCAACAACGCCCCCTCGAAGATCGTCCGTGCGCCCGCCATGGCCGACCGCCGGCTGTTCCGCTTCCCGCCCGGCTATGCCCGGGATGCGCTGGCGACCGAGACGAAGCTCGACTGGTCGGCCTGGGGCGGGCTGCTACCGGCGGTCGAGATGTGCAACAACAACGGGGCATGCCGGGCCATGGCCGGCGGCGTCATGTGCCCGAGCTTCCGGGCCACCGGCGACGAGGCGCACGTCACCCGCGGCCGGGCCAACGTGCTGCGCCTGGCGCTCTCGGGCCAGCTCGGTGCGGACGCGCTCGACGGGCCGGAGATGCGGGAAGCCATGGCGCTCTGCGTCGGCTGCAAGGGCTGCCGGCGTGAATGCCCGACCGGGGTCGACATGGCGCGGATGAAGGTCGAGCTCTTGGCCCGCTGGCGCGAGCGGGACCGGCTTGCACTCCGCGACCGGCTGATCGCCGAGCTGCCGCGCCTGGCCCCCTTGGCAGCTGGGCTGGCGCCGCTCCTCGGCCTGGGCGAGCGGCTGCCGCTGCTGCGGCGGCTGGGCGAGCGATTCCTGGGCATCGCCGCCGAGCGCTCGCTGCCGCGCTTCCGCCGGCGGCGGGCGCCGGCGGCCGGCGATGGCGACGGGCCGGCGGTGGTGCTGTTCGCTGATACCTTCACGACCTGGCTCGAGCCGGAGAACGCGGCGGCGGCGCGTGCGGTGCTGGCGGCGATGGGCTATCGCGTGATCGACCCCACGCCCGCCGGCGCGCGGCCGCTCTGTTGCGGGCGCACCTATCTGGCGGCCGGGATGGTGGACGAGGCGCGGCGCGAGCTGCGCCGCACGATCGCGCACCTGCGGCCGCATCTGGAGATGGGCCTGCCGGTGGTCGGGCTCGAGCCCTCCTGCCTCCTCACCTTCAGGGACGAGCTGCTGGCCCTCCTGCCGGCGGCCGAGCGCTCGGGCCTCGACGCGCGGGCGGTGCTGTTCGCCGAGCTGGTCGCGGCCGAAAGCGGCAAGCTCGATCTCGGACCGGTGCGCTGGCGGCGGGCGCATCTGCACGGGCATTGCCACGAGAAGGCGTTCGGCGCCTTCGACCGGGTGGTGGCCGCCGCCCGCCTCGTCCCCGGCCTCGAGGTCACCCCCATCGAGAGCGGCTGCTGCGGCATGGCAGGATCCTTCGGCTACGCCCGGGAGACGATCGACACATCACGACGGATGGCCGAGCTGGACCTGTTGCCCGCCGTGCGCGGGGCCGGGCCCGAGGCGCTGATCCTCGCCGACGGGACGAGCTGCCGGCACCAGATCCGGGACGGGACGGGGGTGGAGGCCTGGCATGTGGCCAGGCTGCTGGCGGCGGCCCTGGCCGAGCGAGCCGGCGGCTAGAGTCCGGCAGCGGCGCCGAGCAGCTCCACCGGCGCCTGGCGGAAGGTCTGCCGGCCCGCCTTCCAGCCGGCGGTGCACCGGGCCGGCGTGGCGACGGCCGTGGCGGGGTCCGCGGCGTCGATCTCGATGAGGTCGGCGACGGCCCCGACCGCGAGGCCCCAGGGCCGGCCCATGGCCCCGGCCGCTCCGCTGGTGATCGTGGCGAACGCCATGGCCAGCTCACTGGGCCGGCCGAGATGCGCCTGGTTGGCGAAGAGGTTGGCGAGGCGCAGCAGCGAGGCGTCGCCATAGGGGGTGAACGGGTTCATCACGTTGTTGGTGCCGACGGCGACGGTGGCCTCGCGAGCGGCGAGGGCCGAGAGCGGCGCCACGCCGCGGGGCACCAGCCGGTCGCGGTCGCGGCCGTTGATGAAAAGGTCGGTGGCGGGCAGCGCCACCACGGCGACGCCCGCCTCGGCCATGGCGTCGCCCAGCCGCGCCACTTCGCCGGGCGAGGCGGCCGCGAGCTTGGTGACGTGGCCGACCGCCACCCGGCCGGCGAAGCCACGGCGCCGGGTTTCCTCGATCACCAGGGGCAGGGTCATCCGGCGGGCGTCGAGGTCGAAATCGAGGTGGAAGTCGGCAGGCACGGCGAAGCGCTCGGCCAGGTCGAAGATCAGCCGGACATGGGTCTCGGGCTCGGGGTCGGTGTAGGGGCAGCCGCCGACGACATCGGCCCCCTGGCGCAGCGCTTCCTGCAAGAGGTCGAGCGTCGCCGGCTCGTTGGTCAGCCCCTCCTGGGCGAAGGCGCAGAGCTCGAGGTCGAGCACCGGTGCCACGTCGCGCCTGAGTTGCGCCAGCGCCGCGAAGGACCGGAGCCCGGCGCGGGGATCGACCTCGACGAAGCTGCGCATGGCCATGGTGCCGGCGGCCACGGCGCTGCGGACGACCGCCGAGGCGCGGGCATGCACGTCCGCCGTGGTGAAGGCAGCCTTCGCACGGGAGGTCAGCCGGATCGCCTCCTCGAGCGTGCCGGCCGCGATCGGGCAGCGGTCGAGCAGGTGTGCCTTGTCGAGATGGATGTGGCAGTCGACGAGGCCGGCGGTCACGAGCCGGCCGCCGGCGTCGTGGGTCGGGCCGGTGGTCGCCAGGGTGGGTGCCACGGCGGCGACACGGCCACCGGCGATGCCGATCGCCCACCTGCCCGAGCGGTCGGCGAGCGCGGCATTGCAGATCACCAGATCGAGGGTCAAGGGCCGGGGCTCCCTGGCATGTGGCGGGCAGGTGCCGCGAAAAGAGGCAAGAAGCGTGCCGGCGCCGCGCTGCGCTTGACCGCGCCAGGCCGGTGCCTAGGCTGCCGCGAGCCGCACGAGGAGGAGGATCGATGCCAGCGTTGTTGGATGGCCGCAAGGCCGTGGTCACGGGTGGCGGCACGGGCATCGGCCGGGCGATCTGCCTCGCCCTGGCGCGCCACGGGGCGCTGGTGACCGTGACCGACCTCGACCCGACGGCGGCCGCAGCCGTGGCGGCCGAGATCGGTGCGGGGGCCGCGGCGGCTGGCCTTGACGTCACCGACGCCGGGGCCACCGCCAGGGTCCTCGCGGCGGCCAGGGAGCGGATGGGCGGGTTCGACCTTCTCTGTGCCAATGCCGGCATCTCGACCATGCGTCGCGTCGTCGACCTGACCCTCGAGGAGTGGGACGCCAACATGGCGGTCAACGCCAAGGGAGTCTTCATCAGCGACCAGGCCGCCTGCCGCATGTGGCTCGCCGACGGCACGCAAGGGGTGATCGTCAACACCGCCTCGCTCGCCGCCAAGCAGGGGGCCCCACTGCTCGCGCACTACGCCGCGAGCAAGTTCGCGGTGCTGGGCTTCACCCAGTCGCTGGCGCTCGAGGTGGCCCCGCAGATCCGCGTCAACTGCGTCTGCCCGGGCTTCGTGCGCACCGGCATGCAGCACCGCGAGGTGGCCTGGGAGGCCGCATTGCGCGGCATGAGCGAGGCGGCGGTGCGCGAGGACTACGTGCGGCTCACCCCCTTGGGCCGGCTCGAGGAGCCCGACGACGTGGCCGACGCGGTGGTGTTCCTGGCCTCCGACCTCGCCCGGTTCATCACCGGCGAAGCGTTGAACGTCTCCGGCGGCGCGCGGATGGACTAGCTGCCCGCGAGGCGTCGGTAGAGGTCGCGGTAGCGGGCGTAGCCGGCCCGGTAGACCGCGGCATGGGCCGGGTCCGGGTCGATCCGGTCCGCCATGGTCACGAAGCGGGTGATGCCGGCCCAGTCATCGACGAGGCCGGTCCCCATGGCGGCCGTCCAGGCGGCGCCGATGCAGGAGCCGGGATGGCCGTCGAGCCGCTGCACCGGGGCCTCCAGAACGTCGGCCACGATCTGCATCCAGACGCGGCTCGCCGAGCCGCCGTCCGAGACCAGGTAGCGGGTGGTGGCGTGGCCCATGTCGTTCAGCACCTCGACGTGGTGGCGGATGGCGTAGGCATAGGCTTCGAGGAGTGCCCGCCAGAGGTGGCCGAGATCGTGCGCCAGGGTCAGGCCGTCGATCAGGCCGCGCGTGTCAGGGTCGTGGATCGGGGTCTTCTCGCCGAGGAAATAGGGCAGGATGACGAGGCCGTCGGCACCTGCAGGCTTGCCTGCGGCCAGGCTATCGAGATGCTGGTGCAGGGTCCGGCCGCCGGCAGCGGCGGCCGCCGCCTCGCCGCCGGCGAAGGTCCGGGCGAACCAGTTGAGCGCCGAGCCGCCCGTGGCCATGCAGCCGTTGGGCATGTAGAGGCCGGGGACGAGGTGGTAGTCGAGATAGAGCCGGGGGTCGGGGCGCACGCGGTCGGTCGCGGTCAGGATGTCGACGGCCCCGCCGAACTTGAGAAGCACGTCGCCCCTGGCGACGACGCCGGCACCGAGCGCCGAGGCGATCATGTCGGCGGCACCGCCGACGACCGGCGTGCCGGCGGCGAGCCCGGTGGCGGCCGAGGCCCCGTTAGTGACCCGGCCGAGCACCTCGTGGCTGCCCACCTTGCGCGGGACGGCACTGCGGGGGAGATGCGCAAGGGCGATGAGGTCGTCGTCGAGGCTGTGGGTGGCGACGTCGACGAAGCCCGCCTCGAGCGCCCAGTTCTGCTCGATCGCCCGTTCCCCGGTGAGCTTGAAGTTGACGTAGTCGTACGAGCCCATGACGGTGGCGATCCGGGCGAAGACCTCGGGCTCGTGCCGCTCGATCCAGCGCAGCTTGGCCGCGACGAGCTGCTGGTTGATGCCGTTGCCGGCCTTGGCGAGGAAGGCCGCCTCGTTCCGCTCGCGCCTCAGCTCGGCTACCTCCGCCCCGCAGCGGCCGTCGCTCTGCTGGATGCTGGCCCTGAGCACCGCGCCCGTCGCATCGAGCAGGACGACGGCGGGCAGCATGCCGGTGACGCCGACGGCGGCGACCTCGCTCCCGCCGATCCCGGCGGTGGCGAGGAGCTCTGGCACCACGGCGGAGACATTGGTCCACCACTCGTGCGGGTCCTCCTCGGCCCAGCCCGCCCGTGGTGCGCGCAGTTCGGTCGGCCGCGAGGCCATGGCGAGCACGCGGTCGGGCAGGCCGACCAGGATGCCGGTGGTCGAGGTGGTGCCGATGTCGAGGCCTAGAGCGATCGTCATCGGCGGCTCAGCGCAGGCTGTTCACGCGGTCCATGAAGCGCCGGACCCGGGCCGGGTCGACCGGGTTCCAGGTGTCGCCGTCGACCTTGAGGTGGGTGCCGATGACGACCCCGTCGGCGACGGCGAGGACGTCCGCCACGTTGTCGATGTTGACGCCCGTGTTGGCGAGGACCGGCACCCGGCCTGCGACGGCCTCGGCCACGGCGGCGAGGTCGGACTGCCCGGCCGGCTGGCCGGTGAGCGGGCCCGAGACCAGGACGGCGTCGGCCATGGAGGAGAAGACGACGCTTCTCGCCTTGAGGCCGATCGGCCGCTGGTCGAGCGGGTGGGCGAACTCGGCGTTGATGTTGAAGAGCATCTTCATGTCCGGTCGACCGAGCTCCGCCCGCAGGCGGGCGGCTGCCGCACAATCGGGCTGCCAGAGCCCCATGTCGGACGCGAACACGCCGGTGAAGATCTCGCGCACGAACGCGGCCCCGGTGGCGGCGCCGATCGCCACCGTGGCGACCGGGTCCCATAGATAGTTGACGCCGAAGGGCACCTTGAGCGCGGGCTTCACCGCCTCGACCACCGCGGCCATGGCGGCGATGCCGGCGGGGTCGGCCTTCAGGCGGTAGGGCCGGTCGTTCTCGTTGCCGAACATGATGGCGTCGACGCCGCCGGCCTGCAGCGCCTCGAGGTCGGCCAGGACACCGTCGACGAGCCCGGCCATGCCGCTTTTCGGATCGTGCAGCGGCGAGCCCGGCAGGGCCCCGATATGCGCCATGGCGATCACCACCTTCCGCCGGCTGCCGCAGACATCGAAGACCATCGGCGCGTCCCTTCATCGTTGCTCGACCGTGTCGCGTCCCGGCTATCGCCTGGACGGGTGATGCGCAAGCGCGGCGGGCAGCAGCGGGCAGCCACTGCCACGGCTTTGCGCAGGTGGCGAGCAAACGGGCAGGACGTCACGGCGGCGGCGGCGATGGTCAGTGGGACGGTCGCGACGCGGAGCCCTGGCACACCGCTTGCATGCAATTTTGTGTACGAAACAAGAGAAGCGTGAGGTCAGCCCGATGCCCTTGAACCTGCGACCCGTCAAGCAGCTCTGCGCGGCGGCCCTCATGGTGCTCGCCGCCGAGACGGCGGTGGCCCAGTCGCGCAGCGACGTGCTCATCGCCGTTGGCGAGCAGGGCCCGAACTCGCTCGACACCCACGGTCCCACCGCCAACGACTATACCCGCATGATCGCCTGGAACGTCTACGACCGGCTGGTCAGCCACGGCTCCAAGACGCTCGAGGACGGCACCGTCGTCTACGATATCGACACGATCACGCCCGAGCTCGCCGAGCGCTGGGAGGTGAGCGAGGACGGCACGGTGCTCACCTTCCACCTGCGCCGCGACGCCGTCTTCCACGACGGCACGCCGGTGACCGCGGCCGACGTCAAGTGGTCGTTCGACCGCGCGGTCTCGGTCGGCGGCTTTCCCTCGATCCAGATGGCGGCGGGCTCGTTCACCGATCCCGAGCAGTTCGCGGCGGTCGACGACCACACCTTCCAGATCACCCTGCCCGAGGCCAACAAGCTGGCCCTGCCCGATCTCACGGTGCCGGTGCCGATCGTCATCAACTCCAAACTGGCACTCCAGCACGCGACCGAGGCCGATCCCTGGGCGATCGAGTGGCTGCAGCGCAACACGGCGGGCAGCGGCGCCTACACGATCGAGCGCTGGAACCCGGGCAACGAGATCGTGTTCAAGCGGTTCGACGGCTGGACCCAGGGGCCGCTGCCGGCGCTCGAGACGGTGGTCTACCGCCAGGTGCCCTCGGCCGGCACGCGCAGGGCCCTGGTCGAGAAGGGCGACGTCGACATCTCGATCGGCATGCCGCCCAAGGACTTCGCCGAGTTGGCCGAAGCCGACGACGTGCAGGTCATCGCGGTGCCGATCCAGTCCGCGCTGATGTACATCGACATGAATGTCGCCATTCCGCCGTTCGACAACCCCAAGGTGCGGGAAGCCATCGCCTATGCCCTGCCCTACGAGGACATGATGGCGACGGCGCTCTATGGCCGCGCCATGCCGATGTTCGGCGCCGAGCCCGGCAATGCCTACGCCCCCACGTGGCCGGTGCCGTCGCCCTACTACACGGACATCGCCAAGGCCAAGGAACTCCTGGCCGAGGCCGGCTTTCCGGACGGCTTCAAGTCGGAGATCTACTTCGACCTCGGCCAGGCCACGACCCGCGAGCCCCTGGCGTTGTTGACGCAATCTGCCCTGGCCGAGATCGGCATCGAGCTCGAGGTCAACAAGATCCCGGGAGCGAACTGGTTCGCCAAGATGGCCGAGAAGGACATGCCGATGGCGGTCGCGGACTTCTACGCCTGGCTGGACTGGCCCGAGTACCACTTCTTCTGGACCTATCACGGCGGCAACAACTCGGTCTTCAACACCGCCAACTACGTCAACCCGGAGCTCGACGCGCTGATCGACCAGGCACGCTTCGAGACCGATCCGGCGACCTACGAGGCACTGATCACCGACATGATCGAGATCGTCATGACCGACGTGCCGAGGATCCCGATCGCCCGCTGGTATCTCGACACCGCCGTGCAGTCCAACGTCGAGGGCTACAAGTACTGGTTCCACACCATGCTCGACTTCCGCCCGCTCAGCAAAAGCTGACGCCCGCCCGGGCCGGGGCCGTGCCCGCGTGGCCGGCCCCGGCCGTCGGCCTCACCGCCACCGTTCGGAAGACGCGACCATGCCGGCTTTTGTCGAGGGGCTCTATCCCTGGCCCTATGACGGCACCCTGTCACCTGAGACGACCGCGCTCGTCGTCATCGACATGCAGACCGATTTCTGCGGGCCGGGCGGCTGGCTCGACTGCATGGGCCACGATCTCGCGGACCTCAGGCGACCGATCGCCCCGCTGCAACGCCTGCTGGCGGCGATGCGGGCGGCGGGCTTTCCGGTCTACCACACCCGCGAGGGCCACCGCCCGGATCTCTCCGACCTCAACCCCAACAAGCTCTGGCGCTCGCGCCATGCCGGGGCTGCCATCGGCGACCATGGTCCCAAGGGCCGGCATCTGGTGCGGGGGGAGGAGGGCTGGGACTTCATCCCGGAGCTCAAGCCCCTGCCCGGCGAGACGATCATCGACAAGCCGGGCAAGGGGGCGTTCTTCGCCACCGACCTCGACCAGATCCTGCGCCGGCGCGGCATCAGGAACCTGGTCGTGACGGGCGTCACCACCGACTGCTGCGTGCAGTCGACGCTCCGGGACGCCAACGACCGCGGCTACGAGTGCCTGCTGCTCGAGGACTGCTGCGGTGCGGCGCTGCACGAGAACCATCTGGCGCAGGTCGAGATCTTCAGGCTCGCGGGCGGCCACTACGGCTCGATCGCGACCTCCGACGCCCTGATCGCCGCGATTGGATCACCGTCATGACCACTCCCGTCCCGAGCCTGCCACGGGTCGCGGCCGACCCCTATCCCTGGCCGTTCGACGCTGCCTGGAGCGCTGCCGACACGGCGCTCATGGTCATCGACATGCAGACCGATTTCTGCCTGCCGGGCGGCTATTGCGACCGGATGGGCCTCGACGTCTCGCTCACCGGTGCCGTGATCGCGCCGATCCGGGCCGTGCTCGATCGGCTCCGTCCGCTCGGCTTCGCCGTCATCCACACCCGCGAGGGGCATCGGCCCGACCTCTCCGACCTCAATGACAACAAGCGCTGGCGGTCGGCGCGGATCGGCGCCGAGATCGGCACGGCCGGGCCCTGCGGCCGCATCCTGACCCGGGGCGAGCCGGGCTGGCAGATCGTCCCCGATCTCACGCCGCTCGCGGGTGAGCCCATCGTCGACAAGCCGGGCAAGGGGGCGTTCTACGCCACCGATCTCGAGCAGATCCTCAGGCGCCGCGGCATCAGGAACCTGATCTTCACCGGCGTCACCACCGACTGCTGCGTGCACACGACGATGCGCGACGCCAATGACCGCGGCTTCGAGTGCCTGCTGCTCGAGGATTGCTGTGCCGCGACCGAGCGGGCCAACCACGACGCCATCCTCCGCTACACGGTCATGGGACACGGGCTGTTCGGGACGGTGGCCTCGTCGGCGGCGCTCTTCGCCGCCCTCGACCAGCGCATGAAGGCCGCCTGATCATGTGGAGCGTGGTCGGCCGCCGGCTGCTGGGTGCCCTGCCGAACATCGCCGGCGTGATCGTCGTGACCTTCCTGATCAGCCACCTCCTGCCGGGCGACCCCGCCGCCTACTTCGCCGGCCCCTCCGCCAATCCGGAATCGATCGCCCAGGTCAGGGCGGCGCTCGGCCTCGACCGGCCGCTGCACGAGCAGTTTTTCTCCTACGTGCTCGACCTCGCGCGCGGTGATCTCGGGACCTCGCTCAATACCGGCCAGCCGGTGCTCGATGACCTGCTGCGCCGGCTGCCGGCCTCGTTCGAGCTCACGCTCTACGCGCTGGTCTTCGCGCTGGTCGTCGCCGTGCCGATCGGCATCTGGGCCGCGACCCGACCCAACTCGATCGCCGACCATCTGACCCGCGGCACGGTCACCCTGGCGGCGGCGCTGCCCACGTTCTTCGTCGGGCTCGGGCTGGTCTTCGTCTTCTATTTCAAGCTCGGGATCGCGCCCTCGCCGTTGGGACGGCTCGACTTCTACTATTCGATCCCGCCGACGGTGACCGGCTTCTACACGATCGACGCGCTGCTGGTCGGCGATCTCGTGGTGGCGCGCGCCGCGTTCGGCCAGCTCGTCCTGCCCGCGGTGACCCTCGGGCTCTTCGCGCTCGCCCCGCTCGCCCGGATGACGCGCGCCTCGATGCTGGCGGTGCTCTCCAGCGATTACGTCCGCAACGCCCGGGCGCTCGGGCTGGCCGGGCCGACCGTGCTCGTCACCTACGCGCTCAAGAACGCCCTTCTGCCGGTGCTCAACATCCTCGGCATGATCTTCTCCTTCCTGCTCGGCTCCAACGTCCTGGTCGAGCAGGTGTTCGGCTGGCCCGGCATCGGGTCCTATGCAGTCGAGGCGGTGATCACCTCGGACTATGCCGCGGTGCAGGGCTTCGTCGTCACCATGGCGGTCATCTACGTGCTCCTGAACCTGATCGTCGATCTCCTGAACATGGCGGTCGATCCGCGCGTCCGGTACGAGGCCTGAGCATAATGGCGCGCGCGGACATCTCACTCGAGCAACTCGCCGGCGGCGGGCTCGACCGGCGAGAGCGGTGGCGGCGCCTCTGGCGCGACGCGCGCTACGTCATCGGCGAGAATCCGCTCACCCTCTTCGCCCTGGTGATGCTGCTCGTCCTCGTCGTCTTCGCCGCGATCGGGCCCTGGGTCGCCCCCTTCAACCCGCTCGAGACCCAGGCGAGCCGGGCGCTGCAGCCGCCCTCCTGGACGCATCCCTTCGGCACCGACCAGCTCGGTCGGGACATCCTGAGCCGGGTGATCGTGGCGACCCGGATCGATCTCGGCATCGCCGTCATGGCGGTCGCCATCTCGTTCACGCTGGGCCTCGTGATCGGCGCCGCCGCCGGCTATCTCGGCGGCTGGGTCGACCGGGCGACCGGCCGGGTGGTCGACACCATCATGGCCTTCCCGCTCTTCGTCCTGGCCATGGGGATCGTGGCGGCGCTCGGCAACAGTGTCTGGAACATCATCTACGCCACGGCGATCATCAACCTCCCTTTCTACATGCGCTTCGCCCGGGGCGAGATCAACTCCCGGCGGACAGCCGGCTATGTCGAGGCCGCGCGCTTGTCCGGCAACAGTTCCTGGCAGGTGCTGCGCTACCACCTGATCCCCAACGTGCTGCCGCCCATGATGGTCCAGGTCTCACTCAACATGGGCTGGGCGATCCTCAACGCCGCCGGCCTCTCGTTCATCGGGCTCGGTGTCCAGCCGCCCGCAGCCGAGTGGGGGATCATGGTCTCTGAGGGTGCCAACTACATCATCTCGGGCGAGTGGTGGGTGTTCTTCTTCCCTGGCCTCGCGCTGGTCCTGGCGGTGCTCTGCTTCAACCTGTTGGGCGACGGGCTGCGCGACCTCGCCGACCCCCGGCGGCGCACCTGATGGCGCCGCTGCTCGAGGTCGAGAATCTGACCGTCGATTTCCGGACGCGCGACGGCCGGGTGCAGGCGCTCGAGGGCGTGAGCCTGGCGCTCCGCTCGGGCGAGACGCTGGGCATCGTCGGCGAGAGCGGCTCGGGCAAGTCGGTCACGGCGTTCGCGGTCATGGGGCTGCTGGATGCCGCCGCCGAGATTCGCAGCGGCGCCATCCGCTTCGCCGGCCGGGACCTCCTGGGCGCGCCGAGGCGGACGCTGCGCGACCTGCGCGGCCGCGAGCTGGCGCTGATCTTCCAGGATGCGCGCGCCGCCTTGAACCCGACCCGGCCGGTCGGCCGCCAGCTCGAGGATGTCTTCAAGGCGCACGAGACCATGTCGCCGGTCGAGCGGCGGCAGGCGGCCCTGGCGGCGCTGGCACGGGTGCGAATCCCCGATCCCGAGCGGCGCTTCTGGGCCTATCCGTTCGAGCTCTCGGGCGGCATGTGCCAGCGGGTGATGATCGCCCTGGCGCTGGCCTGCCGGCCCAGGCTCCTGATCGCCGACGAGCCGACCACGGGCCTGGACGTCACCACCCAGGCGGCGGTGATGGACCTGATCCGCGATCTCGGCCGGGCCCAGGGGACGGCCACCATCCTGATCACCCACGACCTGGCGCTGGC
>CAYWSB010000023.1:0-49961 GCA_964460465.1 uncultured Geminicoccaceae bacterium
GCACGGCGCTGGGCATGGGCGTATCCCTTCTTTCCCAACAATCGAGCCGACTTCACCCCATTTTACAACGCAGGTGAGTCAAAATATCGCGGGGTTGGTATTGGAGTGCGCCCCGTCAGTCGAGCGGCAGCACCGGCTTGCCCTGAGCGTGTGCGGGCAGGGCCATGCCCTCGAGCAGGGTTTCCAGTGACTCTGTCCGGTCGTAGGCCTGAAAACCCGCTGCCTCGTAGGTCGCGAGCGCCTTGGGGTGGTCGAGATCGCAGGTGTTGAGATGCAGCCGCGTCGCGCCCTTTGCGAAGGCGTGCCGCACGGTCCAGTCGAGCAGCCAGGGGCCGAGCCGTCGTCCGGTGAACTCGGGAACGAGGCCGAAGAACGCTAGATCGACGTCGGGCTGCTCGGCGAAGTCCAGCTCGACATAGCCCGCCGGCACGCCGTGCACCCAGAGCACGCGGAGGTCGGTGGTCGGAGCCTGGACGATCATGGCGAGCTCGGCGTCGGTCATCAGCCGCCGTCGGTTCCAGAGCCAGGGGCCGCCCACCGTGTCGTAGAGATAGCGGTAGAAATGCACCGGTGCGTTCAGGGCCCGGACGATCTCGGTGCCGGCGATCGGCGGCTGCAGCGGTGCACCGCGCGGCGGCTCGAGGTGCTCCAGCCAGGTGATGGTGCTCGGCACGCGGCCGATGGGAATGGCCGGCATGGGCGGCTCCTCGCCGCGTCGCGGCGGCTGGTCGGTCTCGGCCCGAAGTGCGGGTGGACGGAGCACCTGTCAAGCGCCGGGGAGAGGATGGGGCCGACCGTTCTTCAGCAGATCTTAAGGGTTCGGGTCTAGGCTGCAGATCGGTTCGGTCCTGCCTTCGCGGCCTTTCGTTGGGTTTCGGCTTTTGAGCGCCTGTCGACGCCTGTTCACGATGCGGCTGAGGCCGGCGACCTTCGCCGAGGCCGGGGTTGCCGCACCCTTCACCACGCCAGCCATCGCCCAGGCGCGGCTGCGGCTCGATCGCCGCGGCCGGACCGAGGTCGTCGTTCGCAACCCGACCGGCAACACCGGCGCCTACGTGATGCCGCTCGAGGCCCTGTGCGAGCTGTTCCGCCTCTCGATCCATGACCGGGCCCTGCTCGAGCGGCTGGCGACGATCCAGCCGATCAGTCCGCTGACGATCCGCGATGCGGCGCGCACCCTGGCGCTCGAGGGACTGGCCGGGCCGGACGCCCAGGCGGCGGCCGAGCGCTCTGTCCAGGCGGACGAGGAGCACGCGCTCCTCAGCCTGCTCCTCCTCCTCGAGCGTCTGCTCGGCGAGGCGGGCCAGCCGCGGATCGACTGGAAGTCGATCGATACCGGCGACCGGGCGGCGCGGGACCGCCTGAAGCCCTACTTCAAGCGGCTGGAGCCGAGCACCCGCATGGCCGGTGCCGAGCTGGTGGCCGCCGTCGATGCGCTGAGCGCGGTGGTGGCCCCCGTCGGGTTCGAGTCGGCACCCTTCAAGAGCCTGTCGGTGGCGACGCTCGCCGACCTGCGCGCCCTGCGGGAGTCGATCGCGAGCTGGGCGAGGGCCGAACGGGACGAGATCGCCGCCATTGTCGGGCTCATCCTGACCTGCGCCACGCTCACCATCGCCTGCGCCGAGAAGAGCCTCGCCGACGCCCACACACTGGTCGAGTCGGTCGGCCGGCTGCTGCACGCGCACGGTGCGGCACCCGCGACGGTGGCCGAGCGGCTGGGCCGGCCGGTCTGGCTGCTGTATGGCTGGCGGCACCTCGGCGCGCTCTGGCAGGCGGTCGCCGACCAGCCGCGCGAGGTGCAGCGCGACGTCATAGTGGAACTCGGCGAGCTCGTGCCATTGGTGCCGCTCTCGGCCGACAGCTGGCTTGGCGAGACCGGCCCGAAGCCGCGCTCGCAATACGAGATCCACCGCCAGGTGCGCCTCATGGAGGACTGGCGGACCGGCCACATCATCGAGCGGCAGGCAATGCTCGAGCAGCTGCATGGGGCCGCCTTTTGAGTGCTGTTCGCGACACCGGGGTGACGCTCGATAGCCTGCTCGATGCGATCGACGACGGCAAGCTGCGGCGGGTCGTCGGCGTCATCGAGGCCAG
Source organism: uncultured Geminicoccaceae bacterium (assembly GCA_964460465.1). GTDB lineage: Bacteria > Pseudomonadota > Alphaproteobacteria > Geminicoccales > Geminicoccaceae > SLRI01. The sequence continues at coordinate 2,095 of CAYWSB010000023.1, forward strand.
CGGCCAGCGGCCGGTGCTGGAGCCGGCGCTGGCGGCACTGCGCCCGCGCCTGCGCCAGCTTCGGCCGCAGCGGCCGTTGACGCTCCACCGCTTGCTGACCGTGCCGCTCGAGCGGTCTCTGGTCGACGACGACAGCCCGCACGCCGCGTCGGCGATCTGCCGCGGCCGTTTGCGGCATTGGCAGGCCGTCGTCCTCGAGCAGCTCGACCCTGGCCTCGCCGAGGCCGCGACCGCGGCGATCGACGGCGCCACTGCCGACGATCGCGGGGCCATCATGGCCGCCGGGCCGCCCGTCTGGAGCGAGGCGGGCAAGCTGTTGGCCACCGGGGGCACACCGGTGGGTGCCGGGGAGTTGGCGGCCGAGCAGCATCGCGTCGCCGACTGTCTGGCGCTCGGCCCGACGCTGGTGCCGCTCCTCGATCAGTTGCTGCCGCTGCCGACCGCACTCGACCCCGAAGACAAGGAGCTGGTCCTGCAGCTTGTCGAACTCGCCCGCGAGGGGCCGCGGGGCCGCCTTGCGATGCTGCTCTCGGTGCTGCTGCGCGGCTCGAGGCAGCCCTGGCGGGCGGCAGGCCAGCTGCTGGAGCTCGCGGGCGGGGTCCAGCAGACCGGGTTGCGCCGGATGCTGGAGCAGCTGCTGCGCGGGCATCGCGCGGCGCTCGAGCAGCTGGTGGAACACCACGCGCAGGCGGCTGACGTGCCGCTGTCCAAGTTCGCCCGGGATGTCGAGCGGCTGGCCGAGGCGCTGGCCGTTGGGGACCGCGACGGCCGCGACAGCGGTGCTTTCGGGCCCGGCGATACGACCGAGCTTCGGCGCCGGGCCGCAACCCTGGCGACCGACCGCTGGGCCGCCGCGATCGAGACTGTTCTGGCGCCTTTGCCGCCAGCGCAGCCGGCCGGGCGTCGGCAGGCGCAGAAGGCGCGCGAGGCCGAGGCGCGAGCCCTGGCCACGCTCGGTCGCGCCGCGCAGCGTCTGGCATCGGATGCGGGTGCGACACGGCTGATCGAAGCGGCGATCGAGCGTCTGGTCGATGTCGGCGAGGCGCGCACGGGTGGACAGCACCGGCCGGTCAGCGTCGAGAATGCGCGGCTCATCGAGATTCTCGCAGGTCCAGACGTCGCCTGGTGCTATCTCCGCCCCGACGCGGGCTTCGCCGCCGGCCCGGTCGGCGCCCAGCACCCGGGCCGGCGGCGGCCGCTCGCGCCGGCCGATTGAGACCGTCCGGCCGACGACCCTGGCGGCGGCGGGTGGCATGGTCGTTGCCGCAGGTGTCGGTCAGTCGCGCGGCATTCACAGCGGCTCCATCGGCACCCCGAGTGGCGGACCCGAGAGCTTGCCCGGCACCTGCTCAAGGGGCATTCGCCGCGCCAGGCTGGGGCTGTCGCGCTCGTCGTCGGCGCCCGGGAAGGACGCCGTCCGCCGAGGCGCCATGGCCCGATGCCCGATCGACGGGATCCGGGATCGGGAAACCCGCTGCGGCTGGGCGATCGGGCGCCCCGGCTTGGGACACCGCCGATCCCTGAATGCGCGGCCGCGCCGGCTCGCCGCATTCTGGCACGGTGCCGGCTGGCACGGTGCCGGTGGCATGCTCGGCGAACATGCGATCGAAGCGGATTCGATGACGGTGTGCAGGTCGAAGCTTCGAGCGCGATGCTCGACCTGAAGATCCGGTGGCAGGATGTTGAGGAAGGATGCCGGAGCCCTGTGGTGCTGGCCCGGGCGCTCGTTCGGCGACACGTCTGCGCCTGCCGCGACTGGACCGTTGGCTGCGACCAGCGAGCGAGACACGCTGACGATTGTCGGATTCGGGCATGGTGGTGATGCCTCTGTCGCTCAGTGCTCATCCGTCGTCGGTATGTCGACCGCATCGCCGAGCCGTCGCCGGCCCCGGATCTCCATAGCGCATCGCCGGGCAGGCAAGGCGTCGTTCCTCGTTCTCGCTTCGATGGACGAGGTGGCCGCTTCCGGTCGCCCCGGCATTTTCGGCAGGAAGGCCGTCGCGACGCAGCGCTTGGACAAGGTGGCGACCACAACTGGCGCCGGTGGCGGCATCGGTCCGGCCACGGCCGCTCGGTGCGCGTGCGTGGGTGCCAAGCTCGTACTCAACCACATCGACGGTCGCAGGCTGAAGGAAACCGCGCGACGCCCGAGCCCAAGACAGCGAGCCGATCACGCGAGTCGGCGACGTCGGCCGCAGCGGCGATACCGCCGCCCTGGCCGACGCCGCGATGGCCCGGCATGGCCGGATCGAGGTGCGGGACAACAACGCGGCTCGCTGCCGTCCGGCGGACATCCTCGACCTCGACAAGGAAGGCCGGGACCGGCTGCGGTAGGTTAATGCCGATGGCCCCCATCGGTGCTGCAGGGACGTCATCCCGCCGATGGCCGGGCGGCATGCCGGCGTGATTGTCAAAATCGGCTGGGTCGTCGGCTTCGTTGCGCTCGACGGCCGAAGGGTCCGGCCGCCGATCACGAGGCCTCCAAGGGCGCCGTCCTCCCGCTGATCCGGGCGCTCGTGGTCCGCCATGCCCGGCACCGCATCCGCGTCAACCGTGTCTGCCCGGGCTTCATCGAGACGCCGATGGCCGATCCGAAGGCTGAACGGAGGGCGATCCGCGCCGGCGGAGCCGCGGCTCGCCTGCTCGGCTGCTTGGGCCGGCTCGAGGAGGTCGCCGCTGCCGGGCTGTCCGGTTCCTCGTGTCCGCCGAATCGCCCCCGGCGAATGGCTCGCCCCTCCACGTCGACGGCGGCTTCCGCGCCCGCCGTGCAGCACGCCGGTGCTGCGGCATCCGCCGATGGCGCTGCCGGTCAGTCGAGCCGCATGCGCAAGGGCTCGCTCGGCACCTCCAGCGGCAGGGCGCGGAGCTTGCGGCTCACCTCGGCCATGAACGCTTGCCGGCTCGCAGGGGTCGAGCTGTCCATCTTGTAGTGGGCTGCCCAGAAGGTCCGCGCCCGCGGGTGGACGAGGGCCCGCAGGCCGCGCATGACGATCCGCCGGCCCGGATCGCCGACCCACTGGGTCCAGAGCCAGGGGGCGCCGTAGGTGGCGATGCCGCCGATGCAGCCGATATGTTGCAGCAGTGGCTGCACCGGCTGGTTGCCCACTGGCATGGCGAAGGTGACGTGCGGCACGAACACCCGGTCGAGCCAGCCCTTGAGGATCGCCGGCTGGCCGTACCACCAGGTCGGATAGACGAAGACGAGGCCGCTGCACCAGGCCAGGTGCTCGAGGTGGGCGCGCACGGGCGCAATGTTGTGGCCCAAGTCGTGATAGGCCAGTCGCTCGGCCCTGGTCAGGACGGGGGCGAAGTCCTCGGCATAGAGGTCGAGATTGCGGACCTCGTGGCCGCGTTCGCGCAGCGTCGTGCAGACCAGCTCGGCGAGCGCGCGGTTGAAGCTTTCGGCGACCGGGTGGGCATGGACGACCAGGGCGCGCATCAGAACCGCTCCATCGCCCGCTCCACCTTGGCGATGAAGCCCTTGCGCGCGGCCTCGGGTGCCACGTTCAGATGGTAGAGGGCGAGATACTGCACCGGGGCGGACCGTGCCACGAACCAGCGCAGGTAGCGCTTGACGATCTTGCGCGGCGGATCGCCCACCAGGAGCGCCCGGGTCCAGGGGCGGCCATAGGTCGAGATGCCGACCACCGTCTTGATGTTCTGCAGCAGCGGCCGGACCTGCGCCGGATCGGAGATGTCGAAGGCAACGCCGGGCATGAAGAGGCGGTCGAAGAAGCCCTTGAGCATGGCAGGCGGGCCGAAGCACCAGGTCGGGAACTGCACCACCAGTCCCTCGGCGGCGCGCAGCCGCTCGACATAGCCCTCGAGGCCCCGCTGGTTGGCGCGCTCGTCATGATAGGCGCGCCGACCCTCGGCGCTCAGCACCGGATCGAAGCCCTCGGCGTAGAGATCGCAAATATCGACCGCATGACCGACCCGCTCGAGCGCTGCCACAGCCGCCGCCTTGATGCCGGCGTGAAAGCTCTCAGGCAGTGGGTGGCAGTAGACGTAGAGGACGCGCATCAGGCATCGCCGACGGCGAAGGCCTCGATCTCGATCAGGAATCGGGGCTCGGCGAGCGCCTTGACGGCGACCAGCGTCGACGCCGGCCACGGCTCCACGATCCAGGCATTGCGGATGGGCATGTAGAGCTGGCGGAACGACGGGTCGGTCAGATAGGTCGTGAGCTTGACGATGTGCCGGCGCTCGAGCCCGGCCGCCTCGAGGATCGCCTCGATATTGGCGAAGACGAGCTCGGTTTGCGCCTCGACACCGTCCGGCACATGGCCGTCCGCGGCCATGCCGACCTGTCCCGACATGTGCAGGATCGCCGGTGGGCCCTCGACCAGCACGGCGTGGTTGTAGCTGCCGAACGGCCGGTGAATAGTCGCTGGCGTGATCCCCTTGCGACGCATGTCGTCGTTCCCTTTCCGCTCTGGAGTTCCTGGCCTTGTCCGATCTGCCCCACGCCTACTGGCACGAGATGAAAAGCGCCGACTTCGCCCGCGTCGACCCCGAGCGCTGGGTGGCGCTCCTGCCCGTGGGGGCCGTCGAGCAGCACGGGCCGCATCTGCCGGTGATGGTCGACGCCTGCATCAATCAGGGCATCGTCGCTCGCATGCTGGAGCTCAAGCCTGAAGCGCTGCCCGCGACGGTGCTGCCCATGACCTGGGTAGGCAGGAGCGAGGAGCATGTCGACTTCCCGGGCACCCTGACCCACACCGCCGAGACTCTGCGCCGCATGTGGTACGAGATCGGCGCCAGCGTGCGCCGCGCCGGGGTCAGGAAGCTCCTGATCCTCAACAGCCATGGCGGGCAGATCCAGGTGATGCAGATCGTCGCCCGGCAGCTCCGCATCGACCACGACATGTTCGTCGCCTGCCTGCAATGGGGGCAGCTCGGCCTGCCGGAGGGGGTCATCGATCCGGCGGAGCGCCAGCACGGCATCCATGCGGGCGAGCTCGAGACGGCCCTGATGCTGGCGCTGCGCCCCGACCTCGTCGCCATGGAGCATGCGCGGGACTTCGTTCCGCTCGGCAAGCGCGAGGCCAACCGCTTCCCGATCCTGATGGGCCTGGGTGCTGCCGGCTACGGCTGGCAGGCCCAGGACATCGACTTGAGCGGGGCCGCCGGCAACGCCGCCAACGCCGACGCCGAGCGCGGCCGGCAGGTCATCGACCACGTGGCGGCCCGGCTCGTGGCGCTGCTCGAGGAGATGTCGCGCTATCCGCTGGCGAACCTGAGGGACGGGCCCCTGCCGCAGGACGTGGTGACGGGGCAATGAGTAGCTGATGTTGCGCCATCCGGCGGCTCGGCTGGCAGCGCGCCTTCGGTGATAGGCCACCGGACCCCGTGGAGGGCCCTTCATCGGCGCGGCCCGTCGCACCGCGGCGATCGCGATGGGGAGCGAAGACCCCCCGCTTCCTGGTCGCGCCCCGCCATTGTGCGGCAGAGGCCGATCCGCCGAAGGGAGTGCGAGCACCTCTGCACCTCACCCCGAGAACGTGAAGAACCCCTTCACCCGCGTCATCCGGTCCGGATCGTCGAAGCTCAGCATTTTGCCTGGATTGAGCAGGTTCTTCGGGTCCACGGCGTGCTTGAAGGCAAGCTGGGCCGCGTCGACGTCCTTCCGGCCCATCTCCTCGAGCGTGAAGACGTGCGGGTTGAAGATCGGACAACCGTTGTCCCGGTGGTGGCGGATGATCTCGAAGAGGCGCTCCTCCGTCGTGAAGCGGACCAGCGGCAGGCCCGAGCAGCCGATCACGCCCCGCATCCTGACGAACTCGACATGCGCCGGCACCTCGTCGCCGAAGGCGCGCCACATGTGCTCCACGCGGTCGAGATGCGCCGGCGGCGGGTAGGCGACCTGGAGGTAGGTCAGCGTGCGGTCGTGCTTGAGGGACTGGAGCGTCGTGTGGTTCCAGGCGTACTCGTAGAGCGGCACCCGGGCCTCGGCGGTCCGGGCCTCGTGGACGATCCGCCCGCCCGCGGCCCGAACGAGCTGCCGCGTGATGGGTGCCGCGAAGGCCGCCACCATGAGCAAGAGAACGCTCTCATCCTCGGCCGCGAGCCCACCAAACAGGTACTGGTGCGGCACCGGCGAGGCGATGGCTGTCACCAGCTTCTTGGTCAGCGCATCCTCGTGGGCGATGACGTCGCCGAGCCGGACGGCAGCCATGAAGTCGTCGAGGGCGACGATCATCTCGACCCAGTCATGGGCCGGCGCCAGGGGCAGCTCGACCTCGGTGATCACGCCGCACGTACCGAAACAGTGCATGGCCTTGTGCACGTCGAGGCCGCGCAGCTCGATGGTCCGGGGCTCGGCCTCCATCGTCATGAGGCGAAGGGCCAGCACCGCGCCGCGGTCCCTGAGCGTGCCCCAGGTGACCGAGCCGACGCCACCCGAGCCGCCGGCGACGAAGCCGCCGATCGTCGCCTGGCCATGTGTCGAGGGATGAAAGCGCAGCTCCAGCCCCTCGCGCCGCAGCGTCGCGTCGATGTCGCGCAGCATCGCGCCGGCCTGGAATCGGCCGACCGACCCCGCAACCTGCACCACGCGGCTCAGGGCCGAGAGGTCGAGCACGATGCCCCCCTTCAAGGGCATCGCCTGGCCGTAGTTGCCGGTGCCGGCACCGCGCACCGTGACCGGCGTCGCGGTGGCGTAGGCATGCGCCAACACCCGTGCGATCTCGGGCTCGTCCCTGGGCGTGATCACCATGTCGGCGGTGACGTGGTCGAGCCGGCGCTTGAGGACGGGGCTGTACCAGTAGAAGTCGCGCGACCGCCGGCGGACCTGTGCCGGCCGCGTCTCGATGTCGAGGCCGTCGAGGGCGGCGGGGAGCGCCGCCGTCATTTGTCGTAGAGAAAACGACGGTCGGCGCTGTCGTCGTAGTCCGGGTCGTCCCAGCCGATCATCTTGCCCGGATTGAGCAGCCCCAGCGGATCGGCCTCCTTCTTGAAGGCGAGCTGGGTGCGGTCGACCCGCTTCATGCCGCCGCCCTCGAGCGTATACTCGTGCGGGTTGAAGATCGGGCAGCCGCTCTGGTTGTGGAACTCGATGATCTCGAGCAGCCGCTCGTCGGTCGTGTAGCGGACGAGCTGGAGGCCGAAGCAGGTGATCTCGCCGTCGAAGCGAACGAACTCGAGATGGATCGGCACCTCGTCGCCGAAATGACGGTACATCGCCTCGACCTTCTGCAGGTGGTGCGGCGGCGGGTAGAGCGTCTGCAGGTAAGTGATCGTCCGGTCATACTTGAGCGCATGCAGCGTGGTGTGGTTCCAGGTCATCTCGAAGACCGGGATGTCGCTGCCGCCGACCTCGTCGGCGAAGCGCTCGAGGGCGATCCGTCCCTCGCTGGCATCCGCCAGGCTCCTGAACGCGTCCATGGCGTGCTCGGCGATCATCAGGACCACCATGCTCTCGGTCCGGCCGACGAGATCCGGGCGAAGATACTCGTGGCCCACCGGTGCCGCGATCACCGAGACCAGCTTCTTCAAGAGCGCGTCCTGCCGGCCGATCATATTGGCGAACCGGGCAGCGTCCATGAAGTGGTTGAAGGCCATGACGGTCTCGCACCAGCGATAGGCGGGCGCGAGCGGCACCACGAGCTCGGTGATGATCCCGTTGGTGCCGTAGGCGTGGTTGACCTTCTGGATGTCGGCCCCCCTGAGCGTCAGCACCAGGGGCTCGGCCTCCATTGTGACGACCCGAGTCTCGATAATGTTCCCGGGATCCCTGAGCATGCCCCAGGTGATCGAGCCGACGCCCGAGGAGCCGCCGGCGATGTAGCCGCCGATCGTACCGGTCTTGTGGGTCGAGGGATGGATGCGCAGCTCCTGCCGGCTTTGCGACTGGCATTGCGCGTCGATCTCGGCGAGCTTGGCCCCCGCCTCGGCCCGCACCCAGCCGAGACCCACCTCCTTGATCCGGTTCATCTCCGAGAGGTCGAGCACGATGCCGCCATCGAGCGGCATCGCTTGGCCGTAATTGCCGGTCCCGCCGCCCCTGACCGTGACCGGCACCTTGTGCCGGTAGCAGGCGGCCACCACCCGGATCACCTCGTCCTCGCCCTGCGGAGTCACTATGGCGTCGGCGGTCACGTGGTCGAGCTTGCGCTTTAGGATGGGGCTGTACCAGTAGAAGTCGCGGCTCCGCCGGCGAACCTTTTGAGGCTGCGTCTCGACCGCGATCTCACCCAGCTCCTCGATCAGTGCAGCAGTCGCACCCATGCCAGTCTCCGGCCCGAAGGCGTTGTCTTGTCAGCTGAACAGCGAGTCGAGCTCGGCGTAGTCGGGCGGCGTCGTGTCGATCGCCCGACCATGGCGGAGCACCATGCGCCGGCTTTGCGGCCTGGCCAGCACCTCGCCGAAGCGCCGGCCCTCCATGACGACGAGATCGGCCGGGCTCCCCGCGCGGATCACCCCTGGGCCGTCGAGGCCCATGATCCGGGCCGGGTTGCGCGCGACGAGGCCCGGCCAGTCGCCGAACGGGTGGTCGAGGTGGAGGACCCGCACGGCCTCGCGAAACACCTCGACGAGGTCCAGATCGCCATAGGCGTAGAAGGGATCGCGCGTGTTGTCGGAGGCGACGGCCACCTCGATGCCGCGCGCCCGCATCTCGTGCAGCAGCGTCACCCCGCGCCAGCGTGGTGTTCGCATGCTGTGCCGATCCTGCAGGTACATGTTGCACATCGGCAGCGAGACAATGGCGATCCCGGCGTCGGCCAGAAGATCGAGCACCGACGCCACGTAGCCCGGCTCCTGCACCGCCAGCGAGCAGCAGTGGCCGCAGGTGATGCGACCCGTGAAGCCGGTGCGCAGCACCGCCCGTGCCACCTGCTCGAGCGTGCGGGCGCCAGGGTCCTCGGTCTCGTCGACATGCAGGTCGCAGGCGAGGCCGCGCTCGCCGGCGAGCGTGAAGAAGAGGTCCAGCTTGGCCGCCAGGTCCGGCTCCGGCACCGTCACCAGTCCCATCAGGCCGCGATGCTCGGCCACGAGGTCGGCGAGATAGCGGGGCGTGCCGCCGACCCAGTCCAGGGTCGAGAGCAGGCTCACCGCCTGCAGCTCGATCCGTCCCGCCCACTGCTCGCGCAGCTCGGCCATCACCGGCCAGGAGATCGCCGGCTGCGGCGGGATGGAATCGAGGTGGGTGCGGATCGCGGCGGTGCCATGGGCGAAGGCGCAGCGCAGCGAGAAATCCATCCGCGCGCGAACGTCCGCGGCCCGCCAGTTGGCCTCGCGATCGGCGCGAACGGACTCCAGCGCGCCGGTGAAGCTGCCGTCGGGGTTCGCCGCTCGCGGCCAGATGTGGCCCTTGTCCAGATGGGTATGCATGTCGACCGGCGAGGGCCACACCATCCGCCCGGCGAGCTCGATCCGCTCCGGTCCGCGTGCGGCCGGTGCCGCCGGGGCGATCTGGGCGACGTGGCCGTCGGCGATGGCGATGTCGACCCGCACGCAGCCGTCGGCATTGGCGGTCGTGGGCGGCCCGTCCAGCATCACCGCCGGCACGGTCGCATCGGCCAGCGTGTAGCGGCCGGATTCGGGTATTGTCGGCACGGCGCTCAGTTCTCCCGCTTCAAGGCACTCTCGTGCCACTTCCGCAGCATCAGGTGCGACAGCAGGGTGAAGGCGAAGAAGATCAGGATGCCCGAGAGCGAGATCAGGATGAGCGACGCGAACATCCGTGGGATGTTGAGCCGGTAGCTGGCCTCGAGAATGCGGTAGGCGAGGCCGGAGCCGGTGCCCGCCGTGCCGGCCGCGAACTCGGCGACGATGGCCCCGATCAGCGCCAGCCCGCCCGCAATCTTCAGTCCGCCCAGGAAGTAGGGCATCGCCGAGGGCAGCCGGAGATGACGCAGCATCTGCCAGCGATTGGCGCCGTAGAGCTGGAACAGATTGACCAGGTTGTGGTCGGCGCTGTTCAGCCCGAGCGTGGTGTTCGAGAGGATCGGGAAGAACGCTACGATCCAGGCGCAGATCAAGAGTGCGGCGTAGGTGCTCTCGACATAGATCAGGATCAGGGGCGCGATCGCAATGATCGGCGTCACCTGGGCGATCACCGCGAAGGGGAAGAGCGAGAGCTCGACCCACTTGGACAGCGTGAAGAGAACGGCGAGGCAGACGCCGCCGGCGATCGCGATCGCCAGCGCCGAGAAGGTGATCTTGAGGGTGACGAGCAGCGACGGGTAGAGGGTCTGCCAGTCGGTGAAGAGCGTCCGGATCACCAGGGTCGGCCCGGGGAGGATGTAGTGCGGCGTCTGGTTCCACCAGACCCCCAGCTCCCACATCGCCAGCACTGCCAGGATCAGGGCGGAGGGCATCAGCCAGCGGAGCAGCCGCTCGCGGCGACCGCTGGCCTCGGCCGCCCGGGCGATGGCCTCGTCCTGCAGGCCGACGACGCGGTCGTCCTCGATCGTCACCGACATGGCGGCCTCCCGGCGGGCGCGCAAAGATCACTTGCGTAATGTGTCCCCCGAATTAGGGGTTGCCCGGCCGGGGCCGGGAAAGCCGACGACTTGCGCCTCCAGATACGCATCTCCACCCTCGGCTCCCTAATTCGGGGGACACATTACGCAATTAACCGTCTCGTCCATCGCCCATGGCCCGGTGCAGGGCCGCCGATGCCTCGCGGCAGTAGGCATTGTAGGGCTCGGACATCCGAAAGGCCTCGTCGCGCGGGTAGGGCGCGTCGATCGCGATCTCGCCGACGATGCGTCCGGGCCGCGCTGCCATGACGACGATCCGCGACGACAGGAAGACCGATTCGTAGACACTATGGGTGACGAAGATCACGGTCCAGCCCTGGCCTTCCCACAAGCGGAGAAGGTCGTTGTTGAGCCGGATGCGGGTGATCTCGTCGAGTGCGGCGAAGGGCTCGTCCATCAGCAGGAGCTTGGGTCGCGTCACTAGGGCCCGGGCTATCGACACGCGCATCTTCATGCCGCCCGAAAGCTCGCGCGGGTAGGCCTGGTGGAAGCCCTGGAGGCCGACCATGGCCAGCACCTCCTCGATCCGCTCCTTGACCTGCCGGCGGCTCTGGCCCTGCAGCTTGAGGGGCAGGTGGACGTTGTCGAAGACCGTGGCCCAGGGCATCAGTGTCGGTTCCTGGAAGACGAAGCCGATATCGCCCAGATGCTCGCCCTCCGGCCAGACCAGCCGGCCCTTCGACACCCCGCCGAGCCCGGCGATGATCCGAAGTGCGGTGCTCTTGCCGCAGCCCGAGGGGCCGAGCAGGCTGAGGAACTCGTGCCGGCCGACGGCGAGGTTCAGGCTCTCCAGCGCCACCGTGCCGTTCGAGAAGGTCTTCGAGACCCCCTGAAGCTCGAGCAGCCGGCCGTGTCCCCGGGCCGGCTGCCGCGCGTCATCGGGCTGAATGGCGGCTGCCATCACCCACCGGTCAGCTCCTTCTTCATGTCGAGCCCGACACCCTTGTTGACGAACTGGAGAGTGTAGGCGCGGGAGAGATCGAGATCCGCCGGATAGAGCCCGGCCTCGGCGGTGAGCGCGAAGAACTCCTGCCAGCGCTCGTCGGTCATCGCCCCGATGCCGAGCGTCTCGGCATCGCCGCTGTCGGCGATGCCGTACTCCTTCAGCTTCTCGATCGAGTACGCGATCTGCTCGTCGGTCATGTCCGGGTTGTCGGCCTTGATCAGCTCGTTGCCGGGCGCGGGATCACCATAGAGATAGGAGTACCAGCCAAGGATCGTCGCATCGACGAAGCGCTGCACCAGGTCTGGGTTCTCCTCGACCAGCCGCCAGCTGGTCTCGATCGTCGTCGAGTAGGTGTCGTAGCCGGCGTCCGCGAGCAGGAACACCGTGGGTGCCCAGCCGGCCTCGCGCTCGATGGCGAAGGGCTCGGAGGTCAGGTAGCCCTGCTGGCCGATGCCCGGGTCGGCGATGAACGGCCCGGCGTTGAAGGTGTAGGGGCGGATCTGGTCGTCGGTGAAGCCGTAGGCGATCTTCAGCCATTCCCAGTAGGTGGTCCGGGCACCGGTGGAGATCAGGATCGGCATGCCCTTCATGTCGGCCAAGGTCTCGATCCCCTGGTCCGGATGGACCATCAGGATCTGCGGGTCCTTCTGGAAAATGGCGGCCACCGTCACCATCGGCACGTCGTTCTGCACGAAGTTGAAGGCGCCGAACATGGCCGAACCCATGTTGAAGTCGATCTGTCCGGCGGCGAGAAGCTGCGGGTGGTTGACCTGCGGCCCGCCCGGGCGGATGGTCACGTCGAGCCCGAACTCCTCGTAGATGCCGGTGGCGACCGCCTGGTAGTAGCCGCCGTGCTCGGCCTGCGCCTTCCAGTTGGTGCCGAAGGTCACCTGATCCAGCGCCCAGGCACTGCCCGACGCCGTCAATACCACGGCGAGCGTGCTCCCGGCAGCGCCCCCCAGCCAGGTCTTGCAGGTCATCTTGGTGCGTTCCCTCTGCTGCACGATACCGTCCCCGCGGCACCGTTTACCCGCGCACCGGGCGAGCAACAAGCGTGCCACCCCACAGCCCCGGCGCCAAGCAGCCACGGCTCGAGAATCCGCGTGCCGGTGGCGGATCCCGGTCGCCCGCGGATGCTGCAGGGCGGCTGCGACGGTGCACGGAAAAGCGGCACGTGAGTCGGGCACCACCGTTTGGACGAGGTGTCGCCGGGCCTGCCACGCCGCGGCGCGAGCGCGTCCGGGTGCACTTCATCGGAGGAGGGGTGGGGCGAGCGACCGGACTTGAACCGGCGGCCTCCAGGGCCACAACCTGGCGCTCTAACCGACTGAGCTACGCCCGCCACCGAGGCTGCCGTCATTTGGCCCAAAGCCTGCGCGGCGTCAAGCGCCGGCCAAAGCGCAAAAGATAGGCAGAATGCGCAAAAAATAAGCAGGCAATGGCGCGTTCGTCGGCGAGCTCGCTGGCCGTTACGAGCATGTGCCGGCTGGCACGCTCCATGCATGTCGGACGGCAACCGGTAGCTGAGCCGCTTTGCGCCGAGCGAGGGGCGACGGCAGCGCCGCGATCGCGGGGCTCTGGTGGCCGATGCGACCGCGACGTGCAACACGCGGAGGGAGATCCCAAGGCATGAAGAAGATCGAGGCCATCATCAAGCCGTTCAAGCTCGATGAGGTGAAGGAAGCGCTCCAGGAGGTGGGGCTCAAGGGGATGACCGTCACCGAGGTCAAGGGCTTCGGACGGCAGAAGGGGCACACGGAACTCTACCGCGGTGCCGAGTACGTCGTCGACTTCCTGCCCAAGGTGAAGATCGAGCTCGTCGTCGACGATGGCATCGTCGACCGCGCGGTGGAGGTCATCCAGCAGGCGGCCAAGACCGATCGCATCGGCGACGGCAAGATCTTCGTGACACCGGTCGAGGAGGTGGTGCGCATCCGGACCGGCGAGCGCGGCGCCGACGCCGTCTGAGCGCCCGCTCGCCGGCGGGGCCGGCCGAACAGGGGCCGAACAGGGAATGCGCGTCCGTCGGCAGGCGCCGCGGACGCCGATCGGGCAGCGGCGGTACGGCCGGCCCGATGTAGACGTTTCAACAAGGGGTGAACGATGACACTGGGATGCAAGACCGCCGCCGACGTCATGAAGGCGGCCAAGGAACACGGCGTGGAGATGATCAATCTGCGCCTGACCGACGTGCCGGGCAGCTGGCATCACATCTCCTACCCGGCCGCCGTCTTCGGCCAGGACAATATCGAGGAGGGCCTCGGCTTCGACGGCTCGTCGATCCGCGGCTTCAAGCAGATCCAAGAATCGGACATGCTGCTGCGCCCCGATGTCACCACGGCGTTTCTCGACCCGTTCGCCCGGCACAAGACGCTGGTCATGATCTGCGCCGTTGCCGATCCGGTCACCGGCGAGCTCTACAGCCGCGACCCGCGCGGCATCGCGATCAAGGCCGAGGAGTATCTGAAGTCGACCGGCATCGGCGACACCGCCTATTTCGGCCCCGAGGCCGAGTTCTTCGTCTTCGGCGACGTGCGCTACGGCACCTCGACCAACTACGCCTCGTTCGAGGTCGACAGCCCCGAGGGCCACTGGAACTCGCTGAACGACGAGGGTCCCAACCTCGGCTACAAGATCCGGCCGAAGGAGGGCTATTTCCCGTGCCCGCCGACCGACACGCTCAACGACCTGCGCGCCGAGATGGCGCTGGTCATGCAGTCGATCGGCCTCACCGTCGAGTGCCACCATCACGAGGTGGCGACTGCCGGCCAGTGCGAGATCGACATGAAGTTCGACTCGCTGCTGGCGATGGCCGATCACCAGCAGAAGTACAAGTACGTGGTCAAGAACGTCGCCCGCGCGCACGGGATGACGGCCACCTTCATGCCCAAGCCGCTGTTCGGCGACAACGGCTCCGGCATGCACTGCCACCAGTCGATCTGGCAGGGTGGCAAGCCGCTCTTCGCCGACGAGGCCGGCTATGCCGGGCTCTCGGATCTTGCCCGCTGGTACATCGGCGGCCTCCTGAAGCACGCGGGCTCGATTCTCGCCTTCGCGGCGCCCACCACCAACTCCTACCGCCGCCTGGTGCCGGGCTACGAGGCGCCGGTCAACCTCGCGTGGTCCTTGCGCAACCGCTCGGCCGCCTGCCGCATTCCGATGTATTCCAATAGCCCCAAGGCCAAGCGCGTCGAGTTCCGCTGCCCCGACCCGTCGGCCAACCCGTACCTCGCCTTCGCGGCGATGCTCATGGCCGGGCTCGACGGCATCAAGAACAAGATCGACCCGGGTGCCCCCATCGACAAGAACATCTACGACCTGCCGCCCGAGGAAGCCGCCGAGATCCCGAAGGTCCCGGGCCAGCTCTCCGAGGCGATCGCGGCGCTCGAGGCCGATCACGACTACCTCGTGCAGGGTGACGTGTTCACGCCGGACTTCATCGAGAGCTACATCGACTACAAGCGCTCGGCGGAGCTCGACCCGATCAGGCTGCGCCCGCACCCCTACGAGTTCACCCTCTACTACGATTGCTGAGAGGTCTCCCCTGGACCGCGGGCCCCGGCTACCGGACAAACCCACGGTCCCGTCGTCCAGCAGCTCCCCCGCTTGGGGCGGTCCTCGGACCGCCCCGTTTTTTTGCCCCGATCCATCACGTGGCCGGGCGCGCCGGTGCCGCTGCCTCGGCACGCGCACGACGTTCACCAGCGGCTGGCCTAACGCCGGACCCGGGCGCACGCCGCGAGGGCGCTGCCACGGCGCAAGAGCGCGCGCCGCGCACCGCCGGCAACCCCGTCGAAAGCGAGCCAGCCGGCAAGCCAAGCGTCGCACCCGGTGCCGATGCGGCGGGCTCAGCGCTGCAGCATCTCCATGAGCGTCGCGTTGAGCTCCGGATCCACCTGCGCGACCTGGAAGATCATGTTGTACTCCTCGACCGTCAGGCCCTCGGCCTCGACTGCGGCGACCATCTCGACATTCGCCTGCTGCTGCAGTGCGGCCAGCTCGTCCTGGCTTGCGACGCCCTGCGCCTCGGCCTGCAGCCGCTCGGTGATCTCGCCCACGCGCGTCGCCGCGGCGACGAATGATTCGAGCTGGCTCTGGGAAAGGTCCTGGGCACTCGTCGGCGGCTGCTCGCCGGCGGCCTGTGCCGCAGTCGGCGAAGGTGCCGCCAGGGCGAAGACCACGAGGACAATGGCCGGCACCGCCATGCGCCAGAGGCCGTTGGTGATCGGCATGAAGGACTCCTGTTGTCTGGGGTGGAAAAGATGGCGACCGCGCCGTGGGCGGTGCAGCGACACGCCGGCTCCAGCACTGGCGATTCGCCGTCGATGCCCGGACCAACACCGCCGGCGGCGATGCGGTTCCCCGGAAACGCGCCGTCATCCGGCGGCGCCGGTCACGGGAACCTGAAGGGCGGCTGGGTTGTCAGTTGCGTCAGAGCGCACGATCTCACGCTCAGACGACGTTGTGGAGGAAGCGTGGACGATCTCAAATGGGCGATCGCGCGAGAGATCCCGCACCTGCGGCGCTATGCGCGCACCTTGCTGCGCGACGCCGACGGCGCCGATGACCTCGTCCAGGATTGCCTGGAGCGCGCCCTGCGCAAGCGTCACCTCTGGCAGCGGACCGGCAGCCTGAGAAGCTGGCTCTTTCGCATCGTCTTCACCCAGTATCTCAATGGCAGCGCGCGCCGGGCCCGGGCCCGGCGGACCGAGGGGCTCGAGGCGATCGAGCGGACGGCGGCCCTGCCCGCGTCGCAGGAGCTGCACGCCGAGGCGGTCGAGGTGCTCGATGCACTCTTCCACCTCGACGAGGACCAGCG
This sequence comes from uncultured Geminicoccaceae bacterium, assembly GCA_964460465.1. Classification (GTDB taxonomy): domain Bacteria; phylum Pseudomonadota; class Alphaproteobacteria; order Geminicoccales; family Geminicoccaceae; genus SLRI01. The sequence continues at coordinate 18,347 of CAYWSB010000023.1, forward strand.
GGCAGCAATCCTGCTCGTGGCGGTCGAGGGCCTGAGCTACGACGAGGCGGCCGACGCGTTGGGCATCCCCATCGGCACTTTGCGCTCGCGCCTGTGGCGCGGTCGCGAGGCGTTGCGGACGATGCGGCCGGAGCGTCCGGGACGCAGCCGACACGAGCTGCGCGGCGCGGGCAAGCTGCGCCGCGTTAAATGACGTGACATAAGGCGACGACGATGAGCTGGCGACACGATCCGATCTCCGATCTCGACCTCATGGCCTATGCCGACGGTCAGCTCGATGCTGCGCGCCGGCAGACCGTGGAGGCGCATCTCGCGGCCCATCCGGAGGATGCGGCAATGGTCGAGGCCATCATGGCGCAGAACGCGGCGCTGCGGACGACCCTCGCCGGCATTGCCGAGGAGCCGGTGCCCGAGCGGCTCAAGGCGGTGCTCGAGCGCGACCCCCGGTCGCTCTGGCGCCCCACGCTGCAGGCCGCGTCGGTGCTGGTCCTGGTCACCGCGAGCGGGGCGGGTGGCTGGTGGATCGGGCAGGGCGGCAACGTTGCCGCCGTTGCGCCGCCGGCTTTCCTGGCGCACCTCGACCTCGACAGTGAGACGGGCGAGGTGATGTCCATCGAGAGCACAGGCGCTGTCCCGGCGCTGGCCGAGGAGGCGGTGCAGTTGTCGCCGACTTGGCTCTCTGGCGCGTTGTCACTGCGACTTGTCGCTCCGGACCTGGGCGCCACGTTCTCGGCGCCTGAGCTGCAGCGGCTGGTCGATGTCGAGGGCCGTCCGACCGTGCTCTTTGCGCTCGACGATACCGACGGCCGGCGGCTGTCGCTCTACCTGCAGACCCGGCCGGCGACGGCTCCGGCGCAGGTGCGGCTGGTCGAAGGTGCGGGTGCGGCATTGCGCGCGCCGGCGGCCTACTGGCAGGACGGCCCGCTGGTGTGGGCGCTCACCGGCGACGCCCAGGGTGCCGATCTGCGGGCTCTCGCCGAGCGCATCGCCATGGCGATCGAGCTGGTGCCGGCGCTCGGGGCGGTCGAAGCCGAGCTCACGCGGCAGGCCGACAGCATCGAGCCCGTGCAGGTCAGCGCCGAGGAGATGCCGGCATTGCCGGTGCCGCTGCTGCAGCCGCTGCCCATCGAGCTCGCCGGCGGCTGAGTCACGACGGCGCCACGCGATAGTGGTAGCCGTAAAGCGGCTCGAATCCCGCCGCCGCGTAGAGCGCGACGGCGGGTGCATTGTCGGCCTCGACCTGCAGCCAGGCCGTCCCGGCGCCCATCGCCCGGCCCCAGGCCAGGAGCCGGTCGAGCACCGCCCGGCCGTGCCCCTGGCGGCGTGCCGTCGCCATCGTGCGCATGGCGCAGATGCCGACGAGGCCACCGTCGACCACGGCGAGGCCGCCGGCCACCGGGACCCCGCCCACCGTCCGGACGGCGAAGGTCGACGGCCGGCGGATGCGGGCGAAGAGTGCTGCCCTGGCTGCGCGCTCGGCGGCCGGCCAGCGCGGGTCGGCCACGGCCTGCATCACGAGCGCCGTGGCCCGGCCCTCGAGCAGGATGCCCGGCGGCTCGGGGACGGGCTCTGTCAAGTCGCGCACCATCACGAGGCTCGGTGACTCGAGCCGATAGCCGCGTGCCGCCAGGGCCGCATCCAGCCCCTCCGGCCGGCTGGCGGCGGTGAGCTGGAAGCACGCCACTTGTCCGAACCCGGCATACCAGGCCTCGACCGCGGCGATCGCCCGATCGAGCGCGACCTCGCCCGAGAACGCGAGCGTCTGGACCGAGTTCTGCCGCCTGGTCGCCGTGGCGCCCTGGCGCAAGAGCCAGCCGGCGAGTCCGCGCGTCCGCTCGGGCGGCCAGGCCCACAAGGCCGCCTTCTCGATCGCCGCCCGGCCCGCCTCGTCTTCCACGCCAGCCTCCTCTATAGCGGGTGCTACAGGCAACCGAGCACGAGGCGAGGCCGATGCCCACCGGCTGGCAGTTCTGGATCGACCGCGGCGGCACCTTCACCGACATCGTGGCCCAGGCGCCGGACGGCCGCATCCGCATCCACAAGCTGCTCTCGGAGAACCCCGAGCAGTACGAGGACGCGGCCTTGCAGGGCATCCGCGACCTGCTCGGCCTGGCGGCGGATGAGCCGCTGCCGGTGGCCGGGATCGACGCCGTCAAGATGGGCACCACGGTGGCCACCAATGCGCTGCTCGAGCGCAAGGGCACGCCCACCGTGCTCGCCATCACCCGCGGCCTCGGCGACTGCCTCAGGATCGGCTACCAGCATCGCCCCGACATCTTCGCCCGCCACATCGTGCTGCCCGAGCAGCTCTACACCCGTGTGGTCGAGATCGACGAGCGCCTGCTCGCCGACGGCAGCGTCGACCGGGCACTGGACGAGGCCGCGACGCGGCGTGATCTCGAGGCCGCGTTCGCCGAGGGCTTTCGCGCCGTCGCCATCGTGCTCATGCACGGCTACCGCCATCCCGACCACGAGGTGCGGGTGGCCGCGATCGCCCGGGAGATCGGCTTCGGTCAGGTCTCGGTCAGCCACGCGGTCTCGCCCCTGATGAAGATCGTCGGCCGCGGCGACACCACCGTGGTCGACGCCTATCTCTCGCCGATCCTGCGCCGCTATGTCGACCGCGTCGACGCCCAGACGGCGGGCGTGCGGCTGATGTTCATGCAGTCCAATGGCGGGCTGGTGGACGCGCACAAGTTCCAGGGCAAGGACGCCATCCTCTCGGGCCCGGCGGGCGGCATCGTCGGGGCCGCCAAGACCGCGGCCGTCGCCGCCTTCGAGAGGATCATCGGCTTCGACATGGGCGGCACGTCGACCGACGTCACGCATTATGCGGGCGAGTTCGAGCGCGCCTTCGAGACCGAGGTTGCGGGCGTGCGGATGCGGGCACCCATGATGAAGATCCACACCGTCGCCGCCGGCGGCGGGTCGATCATCACCTTCGACGGCCAGCGCTTTCGGGTCGGCCCCGAGAGTGCCGGGGCCAATCCCGGCCCTGCCTGCTACCGGCGCGGCGGCCCCTTGGCCGTCACCGACGCCAACCTCATGGTCGGCAAGCTCCTGCCCGACTTCTTCCCGCACGTCTTCGGCCCGAATGCCGACCAGCCGCTCGACGCCGGGGTGGTGACGGAGCGCTTTGCCGCGCTCGCCGCCGAGGCCGAGCGGGCGACCGGCATCCGGCGCAGCCCCGAGGCCATCGCCCAGGGCTGCCTCGCCATCGCCAACGACAACATGGCGAATGCGATCAAGGAGATCTCGATCGCCCGCGGCATCGACGTCCAGGACTACACGCTGGTCTGCTTCGGCGGGGCAGGGGGCCAGCACGCCTGCCAGGTGGCCGATCTCCTCGGCATCCGGAGCGTGCAGATCCACCCCTTCGCCTCGGTGCTGTCGGCCTACGGCATGGGCCTCGCCGACATCCGCGTCATCCGCCAGCGCGCCGTCGACCGGACGCTGGCGCCGGACGTCGCCGGGGAGCTCGAGGCGGCCCGGTCGGCGCTGGCCCGAGACGCTGCGGCCGAGCTCGCCGAGCAGGGTGTCGGCGAGGCCCAGATGCGCCTCGAGCCCCGCGTCCACGTCCGCTACGCCGGCACCGACACGCCGATCGAGGTGCCGCTGAGCACTCCCGACACCATGCGCGCGGCGTTCGAGAGCGAGCACAAGACCCGCTACGGCTTCACCGTCGAGGGCCGCGACCTAGTCGTCGAGACGCTCACCGTCGAGGGCATCGGCCTGATGGCCGACATCGCCGAGCCCGAGCACCCGACCACCGCAACCGCACCCGAGCCCGTCGGCCGGACCACGCTCTTCACCACCAGCGCCCCGCACCAGCCGGCCGAGCGATTCGCGGCCGGCGTCTACCGGCGCGAGGACCTGAAGCCCGGCGCCCGGCTCGCCGGGCCCGCCATCGTCGCCGGTGCCACCACCACCATCGTCGTCGAGCCCGGCTGGGCGCTCGAGGTCACGCGACACGACCATGTCGTCCTCAGCCGGGTCGAGGCCCTGCCGGAGCGGGTCGCGCTGGGCACCACCTGCGATCCCATCCTGCTCGAGATCTTCAACAACCTGTTCATGACCATCGCCGAGCAGATGGGCGTGACGCTGCAGAACACCGCCTATTCGGTCAACGTCAAGGAGCGGCTCGACTTCTCCTGCGCTGTCTTCGACAGCACGGGCGGGCTGATCGCCAACGCCCCGCACATGCCGGTGCATTTGGGCTCGATGGGCGAATCGGTGCGCACCATCATCCGCCTGAGGGGCGACACCATGCGCCCGGGCGACGTCTTCGCGGTGAACAACCCCTACAACGGCGGCACGCATCTGCCCGACGTCACCGTCGTCATGCCGGTCTTCGGGGCAAGCGGCGACGTGCTCTTCTATACCGCGTCCCGTGCGCATCACGCCGACATCGGCGGCATCACCCCGGGCTCCATGCCACCCTTCAGCCGCCATATCGACGAGGAGGGCGTGCTCTTCGACAATTTCCACCTCGTCGATCGGGGCCGCTTCCTGCACGACGAGGTCGAGACCCTGCTCAGGTCCGGCCCGTACCCGGCGCGGAACCCGCGGCAGAACATCGCCGACCTGCAGGCCCAGGTGGCGAGCTGCGCCAAGGGGGCCGCCGAGCTCGACCGCATGGTCGCCCAGTTCGGCATCGACACGGTCCAGGCCTACATGGCGCATGTCATGGACAACGCTGAGGAGAGCGTGCGCCGCGTCATCGACCGGCTGAAGGACGGCAGCTTCACCTATGCCCACGATCGGGGTCCGGTGATCAAGGTCACCGTCACCGTCGACAAGGCCAGCCGTTCGGCAAGGATCGACTTCACCGGCACGAGCCCGCAGCAGGACTGGAACTTCAACGCGCCGGCCGCCGTCACCCGGGCCGCCGTCCTCTACGTCTTCCGGACGCTGGTCGACAACGACATTCCCCTCAACGACGGCTGCCTCAAGCCGCTCGAGCTGATCATCCCCGAAGGCTCCGTCCTCGCCTGTAGGCACCCCGCCGCCGTCTGCGCCGGCAATGTCGAGACGTCGCAATGGTGCACCGACACGCTCTTCGGGGCACTCGGCGTGCTCGCGGCAGCGCAGGGCACGATGAACAACTTCACCTTCGGCAACGCCCAATATCAGTACTACGAGACCATCTGCGGCGGCAGCGGTGCCGGGCCCGACCACCCCGGCACCTCGGGTGTGCACACCCACATGACCAACTCGCGCCTGACCGACCCCGAGATCCTCGAATGGCGCTATCCCGTGCTGCTCGAGGAGCACCGCATCCGCAAAGGCTCCGGCGGCCAGGGCCGGTTCAACGGCGGCGACGGCACGCTCCGCCGCATCCGCTTCCTCGAGCCGATGTCGGCGGCGCTGCTCTCCAACCACCGCAAGGTCCCCCCCTTCGGTCTCGCCGGCGGCGAGCCCGGCCAATGCGGCGACCAGTGGGTCGAGCGGGCGGACGGCGAGATCGAGCTGTTGCAGGGCTGCGACGCGACGGAGATCGGGGCAGGCGAGGTCTTCGGGATCCAGACGCCGACGGGCGGGGGGTATGGCAAGGCCGACTGACGCGATTGACGATGATCGACAATCGCAACTACAAAAAAGTCGTTACATGTTCGAGGGTGTGGGTTTCGAATGGGATCCGGAGAAAGAGCGCTCGAACAGGCGCAAGCACGGAAGCTCGTTCGCCACCGTGCTACCTGTCTTCACGGATCCATTGGCTCTGACGATCCGGGACGGCGACGAGCATGGCGAAGAGCGCTGGCGCATCATCGGCTCGGTCGGGCGTCACGATCTGCTGTTCGTTTCATTTTCGGTGCGTGAGGAGCGTGATGGCAGCGAGACCGTTCGAGTGATCTCTGCCCTTCGAGCGACGCGTCTGGAAAGGGGACACTATGAAAACGAAAGACATCGTCAGGATTGAGATCGACCTTGCCAATCCACCGAAGCTGACGGACGCACAAAAGGCCGAACTCGACCGGCTGCGCTCACTGCCCGACGAGGACATCGACACTTCCGATGTCTCCGAGGCCGACGAGGATTTCTGGTCGCGCGCCGTCCGCAACCCGTTCTTCCGCCCGGTCAAGCAGCAGCTCACGCTGCGGCTCGATGCCGACCTCGTCGCCTGGTTCAAGGCGCAGTGCCCCGGGGGCAAGGGCTATCAGACGGCGATCAACGAGGCACTGCGCCGCCATGTCCGGCGCGAACAGGCAGGCGGGCGCTGAGCGTGGCCGGCGCTCAAAAGGTCACCTGCAGGCGAAACGTCACGCCCGGCGTGCCGTCGGCCCCGTCCCGGTCGGCGAGACGGATCTGCGGTGCCACCTCGCCGATGATCCAGTCACGAAAGAGCGTCTGGCGGTAGCGAACGCGGAGCAGGATCTGGTCGAGCCCGTGCTCGGGCCGGCTCGAGAAGCCGTAGTCGAGGCTGTACTGCAGGGCCCGCTGTTCATCCAGGCGATGGGTGAGCGCAAAGCCGAGCGCGTAGGCGTAGCCCGGGTCGTCCTCCTCCCAGTCGATCGACGGAGTAGCGCGAAAGAAGAAGTCGGGAGCGGGCTCGGTCTCGAGGTCGAGAAAGCTCTCGGCCGAAAAACCGTTCAGGGTCTCCCACTCGGCCTCGTGCGTCATGCGCACCGTCCAGCCGTTGGGCTCCCAGCTGCGCCGGTAGCGCAAGCCCAAGGCGCCAGCCGGGACGAAGCCCCTGACCCGCAGACCCACTCGGGCATCGAGATTCTGCTGCAGATCCTCGAGCAGGATGTAGCGGAGATCGGCGGCGACGCTGCTGTCCTCCTCCTCGTCCCGGCCGATGGTGCGCCGCCGCGATTCCTGGCTGCGACCCCCATCGTTGTCGCGCCGAAAATCACCCGTGATCACCAGCCGCAACCGCTCCTCGGTGTGCGGCAGGGACAGGCTGAAGCCGACATCAGCCTGGAGGCTGGGCGCCTCGCCGGCTTCCAGGAACGAGGTGGTGCCGAGCCTCAGCCTGCCCTCGGCGATCTCGTCCTCCAGGCGCTCGTCGTTGAAGAACGCGTCGATCAGTACGGCGATCCCGTCGATCTGCGCCGCCACCAGCTCGCGCGCGGCTTCGACGGTCTCGACCAGCTCCTCGAGGGTCAGCTCGGGCGACTCGACGTCGCCGTCGGGCCAGGGATCGTCCACGGCGAGCGCCGGCAGCGCCGCCACCAGCATCGCGGCAGCGCCGGTCAGCACCCGCCGCAGATCGCCCGCGGCGACGCTCGCTCGCACCCAGTCTCGCACGATGGTCGGCCGGCTCGGTCGTGGTGACTGTCAAGCAGTGTTCACTGGAACAAGTCGTCGCCAGAGGAGAAGTTCCCTAGATCGCCGGGTGGCCTAGACGAGGTTGGCGGCGATGTAGGCGAAGTCGATGTCCTGGCCGAGCCCCGGCTCGTCCCGCAGATGAACCCAGCCATCGGCGTCCATCTCGTCGTCGATCCGCCGGAGATAGGCTGGCGGCGCGTCGTAGTCGATGAAGGGGTGGAGCAGCCCGCGCTCGTAGTAGGTGGTGTTGGGGATGGCGGCCGCGACGGCAAGATTGCCGGCACCGGTGCCGTGGACCTCGCAGCTCATCCCGAAGCCCTCGGCCAGATGCGCGCATTTGATCGAGGGGCCGATGCCGCCCACGTCCCAGACGCCGGTGCGGAGCATGTCGCAGGCCCCTTTCGATGCCCATTCGGCCCGGGTCCAGAGCTTGCCGGCCATGCTCTCGGGGCCCAGCACGTTGAGCCGGCGCAGCTTGCCCTTGAGCCACTGGTAGGAGCTCAGGGAGGCCTCCTCCATCATCTCCTCGATCCAGAGGAAGCCCAGCTCCTCGAGCTTCTGGCAGAGCCAGAGGGCGTCCTGGCGGCTGTACCAGTGATTGGGGTCGAGCATGAGCGGGATGTCGGGCCCAACGGCCTCGCGCACGGCGGCGCAGGCGGCGTAGTCCATCCGCACGTCCGGCGCCCCTGGCACCGGCGGCATCCAGGTGTGGAGCTTGACGGCCGGGTAGCCGCGCTCCTTCACCAGCCAGAGCGCGAAGCGGGCGTAGTCGTCGGGCGTGGCAAGCCCGCCCTCGAGATCGTCGCCGCACATGGTGCTGCCATAGGCAGGGATCCTGTCGCGATAGCCGCCGAGAAGCTTCCAGACGGGCTGGCCGAGGGCCTTGCCCTGGAGATCCCAAAGCGCCAGCTCGACGGCGCAGACCACCTGGTCGGTGAGCCGGCCGCCGCTGCCGCGCTGCCACTTGTAGAGGGCGCGCCAGAGCTTCTCGATGCGCATGGGGTTGGCGCCGAGGAGGACGGGGCGGACGAAGCGGGCGAGGAGGTCGTCGGTGACGGTGGCGGGCGGGGCGATGACGTGGCCCTGGGTGCCGTCGTCGGCGGTGATGGTGAGGAGCGCGTTTCGCGCCTCGGTCGGCGGGCCCGGGTGGCCGTGGCCGTCCGAGTCGCGCATGACGTTGGTGGTGTAGCGGAAGACCTGGGCCTGGACGTCGACGATCTTCAAGGGCTGCTCCATAAGGCGGCAGGTGATGACGATGGGACAGGGGGACGGCGATGCGGATCACCGGGATCGAGACGCTCAGGGTGGGCGGCCTCGGCAACATGCTCTGGTTGAGGCTCGAGACGGATGCCGGGATCACCGGGCTCGGCGAGGCCTTCAGGAATGCCGGGGCGACCGAGGCCTATGTCCACGAGACGCTGGCCCCCTGGCTGCTCGGCAGGGACCCGCTGGCCATCAACGCGCATCGGGAGGCGATCGGCCGGGTGATCGGCAACCGCTTCATGGGCACACCGTCGCGGTCGATCGAGATCCGCGGCAACGCGGCCGTGGACCTGGCCCTCTGGGACGTGCTGGGCAAGCATCTGGAGGTGCCGGTGGCGCAGCTCATGGGCGGGCGCGTCAGGGACGGCATCCGCGTCTACAACACCTGCGCCGGGCCGGCCTACAACACCGCCCCCACGGTGGGCTGGGTGTCCCGGCTGGCCGAGCCCGGGGCGGCCCCCCTGGCGCCGCTCGACGACCTCCAGGCGCAACTCGACGATCCCGGTGGCCTCGCGCGCTCGCTCCTGGCGGAAGGGGTGACGGCCATGAAGATCTGGCCCTTCGACCGGTTCGCTCAGAAGACCGGTGGTTCGGAGATCGAGGCCGCCGACCTCGAGGCGGGGCTGGCGCCGGTGCGCGCCATCCGCGACGCCGTCGGGCACGAGATGGACATCATGATCGAGTGCCACGGCATGTGGCGGCTGCCGGCGGCGGCGCGGATCGCCAAGGCGCTCGAGCCCCTGGGCATCTTCTGGCTCGAGGACCCGATCGAGATGCACCGGCTCGACGACCTCGTGCGGCTCAAGCAGCAGACCGGCATCGCGATCGCCGGCAGCGAGAACCACGGCACGGCGCACTGGTATGCCGAGGCGTTCGCGCGGGGGGTGGTCGACTATGCGCATTTCGACGTGGGCTGGATGGGCGGGCTTTCGGAGGCCCTGGACGTGGCGGCGCTGGCGCGGGCGCATGATCGCTGCATCGCGCCCCACGACTGCGTCGGCCCGGTGGTGCTGGCGGCCAACATGCAGCTCGTCTTCAGCCAGCCGCATGCCCTGATCCTGGAGACGGTGCGCGCCTATCTGCGCGGCTTCTATGCCGAGGTGATGCGCCCCGCACCGGTGGTCCGGGACGGCATGGCGCTGCCGCTCGACGGGCCGGGGCTCGGGGTCGAGCTGGCGCCGGAGCTCTGGACCCGGGCGGATGCGGCGACACGGCGGTCGGCGCTCTAGCAAAAGCCGGTCGAGCCGTCGGGGCGGATCGGCAGCTTGCGCTCCCAGTGGACGTAGTCGTCCTTGGCCAGCGCCGCCTCGTCGATCTCGACCCCCCAGCCCGGCCGGTCGTGGCGCAATTCCAGGTAGCCATCCTTGGGCAGGTAGGGGTCGACCACCCACTCGGTCTCCAGCGGCAGTCGGTACTCGAGGATCTTGAAGTTGGGCTGGGCGGCCGAGAAGTGCAGGTTCACCGCGGTCGCGAGCGGCCCCATCGGGTTGTGCGGCGCCACCGTGACGTAGTGCGCCTCGGCCAGGGCCGCGATCTTGCGCATCTCGAGCAGCCCGCCCACGACGCAGATGTCGGGCTGGATGATGTCGGCCCCCTGGGCCTGGAGCAGGTTGAGGAACTCGAAGCGGCTGTAGAGCGATTCGCCGGTGGCGAGCGGGCACTTCAGCTCGGCGCGGAGCCTGCCCCAGGCCGGGATGTGCTCGGGGCGGATCGGCTCCTCGAAGAAGAGGGGGTCGTAGGGGGCCAAGGCATTGCCGAGCTGCACCGCCTGCCAGGGCTCGAAGATCTTCGCATGGGCGTCGAACGCGAACTCGAAGTCGGCCGGGCAGATCTCCCGCAGCCGGGCGAAGTAGTCGGCGCTGGCGCTGACCACCTGGCCCCAGCGCCGGTCGTGGAGGTCCGTCCGGAAGGGGCTGAGCTTGAAGGCGGTGAAGCCCCATTCCTCGTTGAGGGCCTCGCAGCGGTCATGGGCTTCCTCGGGGTCGGGGGCCCCGTAGACGCCCTGGTAGACCCTGACCCGGTCCCGGGCATGGCCGCCGAGCAGCATGAAGACGGGCATGTCCAGGGCCTTGGCCGAGATGTCCCATAGCGCATGGTCGATGGCCGAGATGGCCGCAAGGCCCAGCGCACCCGGCGGGAAGCGGGCCTGCTGCAGGAGCTTCTGGATCAGATACTCGATCCGTCGCGGGTCGTGGCCCTCGATCTGCAAATAGAGGTAGTCGAGCAGCGGCGGCAGCGCCCGGTCGGGGCCGTGGTTGTAGCACTCGCCCCAGCCGGTGATGCCCTCGTCGGTGTCGATCGCGACCACCACCCGCGGGCGGTCCCGGTCCCGGGCCATGAACGCGTGCAGCCCCGTGATCCGCATGACATAAGGTCTCCGTCAAGAGTGTTGGGGGGCGGCCTACTCGCCGGTGAAGACGCGGCGCTGCGAGCCCTCGATGTGGGCGCGCATGGCAGCACGAGCCGAGGCGGCGTCACGCGCGGCCAGTGCCCGGACGATCTCGCGATGCTCCTCGCGCGCCTGGGTCCGGCCGGTGAGGTAGCCGGTGCGGCCGAGGCGGCGGGCGAAGCTCGCCACGAGGTAGAGATGCGGGCGCAGCATGCGCAGCGTCTGGCAGAGGAACCGGTTGCCGGCGGCCTCGGCGATGGCGGCGTGCAGCACGATGTCGAGCTCGACGCCGGAGCCGCCGGCATCCAGCGTCGCCTCGAGCTCGAGGGCGGTGCGGCGGATCGCCTGAAGCTGCTCGTCACTGGCGGCAGCGGCGGCGAGGGCGGCGATCTCGGGCTCGATCAGCTTGCGGAAATCGTACCAGGCGGCGATGTCGGCCACGCTCTCCAGCGGCCCGTAGCCGGCGCCCGCCCCGACCCCCTCGGCGTCGGCGACGAAGCTGCCCGAGCCGCGCCGCGAGACGATCATCCGGGCCCGGCGCAGACGGGCGAGGGCGGCGCGCACCACCGGGCGCGACACGCCGAACTCGACTGCAAGGCGGGTCTCGCTCGGCAGCCGGTTGCCGCTGGCATAGGTGCCGGCGCGGATCCGCTCGGCGAGCTGGTCGAACACCACATCGGCCAGTGTGCCGTCGCTCGGCGCTCTGGTGTCGGCCGGGGTGTCGGCCGCCTCGCCGCCGTCTGCTATCGCCTCGATGTTTCTGGCCCGCATCTCGGTGCCTCGCTGATTGCCGGCACGGCCGCCCTTTGTCGCGGTCATTACATGGCAGGCCGGATAATTACAACAGGCACGACCGATTGACAACTTGTGGGGAAGCGTTGATGATCAGGCGCAGGAACGACCAACGCAATGACGGCAACAGCTAGGGAGGCTGGCTCGATGGCGGACTATCGGATCATTCTGCGTCGGCGCATGGTCGCGACGACGGCCTTGGCCCTGGTGCTGGGGCCGCTGCCGGCTCTGGCCTACTCGGAGGCGCCGGGGCTGGCCGACAAGGTCGCGGCGGGCGAGCTGCCGCCGGTCGACGAGCGGCTGCCAGCCGAGCCCGAGGTGGTCACGCCGATCGACGGCATCGGGACCTATGGCGGCCAGCTGCGCTACGGGCTGCGGGGCAGCTCCGACCACAACAACATCCTGCGCATGGTGGGCCCGCAGGGCCTCGTGCGCTGGAACATGACCTACACCGAGGTGATCCCGAACCTCGCCGAGCGGTTCGAGGTGAACGACGACGCGACCGAGTTCACCTTTTATCTGCGCGACGGCATGAAGTGGTCGGACGGCGCGCCGTTCACCGCCGACGATGTGCTCTTCAACATGGTCGACCTCGTCTTCAACGCGGACTTCGCGCCCACCCCGCCGCGCTACATGGCCAACGGCGTGCCGGCCACGGTCGAGAAGCTCGACGACTTTACGGTCAAGTTCACCTTCGCGGCACCCTATGGCGACTTCCTGGCCGAGCTCGCCTCGCCCTTGGGCCAGCACCCGGTGCTCTACGCCAGGCACTACTGCTCGCAGTTCCACCCGGGCTACGCCGCCGACATCGACGCCGTCGTCGCCGAGAACAACGCCAGCGACTGGCAGAACCTCTTCCTCGCCAAGTGCGGCGACATCGAGATCCCGGCGCGCTGGGGTAATCCCGAGCGGCCGACCCTCGATCCCTGGGTCGTCACCGAGCCCTACACCGGCGGGGCGGTCCGCGTCGTCATGGACCGCAACCCGTACTTCTGGCAGGTCGACCCCGAGGGCAACCAGCTCCCCTATATCGACCAGCTGTTCTCGCCCATCGCCCAGGACGTCGAGAGCCTCATCCTGGATGCGATCGGCGGCCGGATCGACTTCCAGATCCGCCATCTCGATGCCGCCGCCAACCGGCCGGTGCTCGCCGAGAACCGCGCGGCCGGCGGCTACGAGTTCGTCGAGGCGAGCTCGGTCGGTGGCGTCAACATGATCATCAACCTCAACCTCACCCACAAGGACCCGGAGCTCCGCGAGCTCTTCAACACGCGCGACTTCCGGGTTGCGCTCTCGCTCGGCATGGACCGCCAGGCGATCATCGACACGGCCCTGCTCGGCGACGGCGAGCCCTGGCAGCAGGGGCCGTTCGAGGACCATCCGAACTTCCACGAGCAGATCAGCACGCAGTATCTGGACTACGACCCGGACGAGGCGAACCGGCTGCTCGACGAGCTCGGCTTCGAGCGCGGCGCCGACGGTGTCCGCCAGCTGCCGAGCGGGCGGCCGATCAAGTTCCAGATCGACGTCATCCCGACGCTGCAGCCCGAGCAGGTCGACATGCTCGAGCTGATCGAGCAGGACTGGGCCGAGATCGGCGTCGACATGGACGTCAACGCGCTCGAGCGGACCTTCTTCTACGAGCGCACCTCGAACAGCAACGACCACGACGCCGCCGTCTGGGGCGGCCAGGCGAGCTGGGTCCCGGGCGAGATCCCGCAGCAGATCGTGCCGGTCCACCACGACAGCCGCTGGGGCATCCCCTGGAGCTTCTGGTACAACAGCGGCGGTGAACGGGGCGAGGAGCCGCCGGCCTCGGTCAAGCAGCGCATGGAGCTCTATGACCAGGCCCGCGCCACGGTCGACCCCGAGGCGCGCCGGGCGCTGATCCACCAGATCGCCGACATCGCCGCGGCTGAGTTCGAGGTGATGGGAGTCTCGAAGGCCGTGCCGACCTACGGCATCAAGAAGACCAACCTGATGAACGTGCCGCCGGCGATGCCGAGCTCCTGGTACTACCCGACCCCCGCCCCGACCATGCTCACCACCTGGTACTGGGCCGACTGAGTCACCCGGCCGCGCCGGCCCGACGCCGGCGCGGCCGCCCTCCTCCGACTTCCGGCGACCCTGGGGCGAGGCGGCCATGCTGCTGACCTACATCGTCAAGCGGATCCTTTGGACCATCCCGTTCCTGTTCGCGGTCTCGATCGTCTCGTTCGCGCTGATCCAGGCCCCGCCTGGCGACTACCTTACCACCTTCGCCGCCACGCTCGCCCAGTCCGGCGACATGGTCGACGAGCAGCGGCTCGAGGCCCTGCGCACCCGCTACGGCCTCGACCAGCCCTTCATCGTCCAGTACTGGAAATGGATCTCGGGCGTTCTCAGGGGTGACTTCGGCATCTCCTTCGAGTGGCAGCAGCCGGTCTCCCAGCTGATCTGGGAGCGCATGGCGCTCTCCGTCTGCCTCGCCCTCTCGACCCTGCTGTTCACCTGGGCGATCGCGTTTCCCATCGGCATCTACTCGGCGGTCCGGAAGTACTCGATCGGCGACTACATCGTCACGACCATCGGCTTTCTCGGCCTCGCCATGCCGAACTTCCTGCTGGCCCTGGTGCTGATGTATATCGGCGTGGTCTATTTCGGCGCCAACGTCGGCGGCCTGTTCTCGCCCGAGTACCAGACTGCACCCTGGTCGTGGGGCAAGGTCGTCGACCTGATGAAGCACCTCTGGATCCCGGTCATCATCCTCGGCACCTCCTCCTCCGCCGCGCTGATCCGCATCATGCGCGCCAACCTCCTGGACGAGCTCAACAAGCCCTATGTCACGACCGCCCGGGCCAAGGGGCTCTCCGAGTTCCGCCTCTTGATCAAGTACCCAGTGCGCCTGGCATTAAACCCCTTCGTCTCGACCATCGGCTGGGCCTTCCCGCAGCTCATCTCCGGGGCCGTGATCACCGCCTTCGTCCTCTCCCTGCCGACCGCCGGCCCGCTCCTGCTGCAGGCACTCCTCGCCCAGGACATGTACCTCGCCGGCGCCTTCATCCTCCTGCTCTGCACGCTGACGGTCGTGGGGATGCTCGTCTCCGACATCCTCCTGGCCCTGCTCGATCCACGCATCCGGTATCAGTGAGCCATGGCCGCCGTCCTCGATCCCCGGCTGCACACCGATACCGAGGTCGCCTCGCAGTGGCGCCTCATGTGGTGGTCGTTCCGCCGCCACACGCTGGCCATGGTCGGGCTCGCGGTCGTCGTCCTGCTCTACCTCGTCGCCGTGTTCGCCGAGTTCCTGGCGCCGTTCGACCCGCAGTCCGCGAGCTCGCGCCACGTCTACCACCCGCCGCAGATGATCCACTTCATCGACAGCACCGAGGACGGCTGGCGGATCAGACCATGGGTGCAGGCCTACACCCTCGAGCGCGACCCCTTCACGCTGCAGACCACCTTCAAGCTCGACGAAGGCAACCGCATCTACCTCACCTTCCTCGGCAAGGGCACGCCCTACAAGCTCATGGGCCTCTTTCCGGGCGAGCGCCGCCTGCTGGTGCCGGAGAATCCGCGGGACCGGTTCTACCTCTTCGGCGCCGATAGGCTCGGCCGCGACATGCTGAGCCGGACCATCTTCGGCACCCGCGTCTCGATGTCGATCGGCCTCGTCGGCGTCACGCTCAGCCTGCTGCTCGGCGTCCTGCTCGGCGGCATCTCGGGCTATTATGGCGGCTGGATCGACATGGGCATCCAGCGCCTGGTCGAGTTCGTGCTCTCGCTGCCGACCATCCCCATCTGGCTGGCACTGACCGCGGCCCTGCCGCCGGACTGGTCGCCCTTGACCCGCTACTTCGCCATCACGCTGATCCTCTCACTGGTCGGCTGGACCGAGCTCGCCCGGGTGGTCCGCGGCCGCTTTTTGGCGCTGCGTGCCGAAGATTTCGTCATCGCCGCCCGGCTCGACGGCTGCAGCGAGAAGCGCGTCATCTTCCGCCACATGCTGCCGTCCCTGATGAGCCACATGATCGCGTCCGTGACGCTGGCCATCCCGGTGATGATCCTGGCCGAGACGGCACTCTCCTTCCTCGGCCTCGGCCTCTTGCCGCCGACCATCTCCTGGGGCGTGCTGCTCAAGGAAGCGCAGAACATCCGCTCGATCGCCCAGGCCCCCTGGCTGTTCGTCCCCGGCGCCTTCGTCCTGGTGGCCGTCCTGGCCTTGAACTTCCTCGGCGACGGTCTCCGCGACGCCGCCGACCCTTATGCCCAGGAACGCGGCTGATGGGCACCGTCACGCCGCTGCGCCCCGGCCCCGTGCAGCAGCGCGCAGCGGCCCCGGTGGTGCTCGAGGTGGAAGGGCTGGTGACCGCCTTTCCGACCCGCCACGGCCTCTTCAAGGCGGTCGATGACGTCAGCTTCCAGCTCGAGGCCGGCCGCACGCTCTGCGTCGTCGGCGAGAGCGGCAGCGGCAAGAGCGTGACCGCCCGCTCGATCCTGCAAATCGTCGACACGCCCGGCCGCATCGTCCAGGGCCGCGTGCTGCTGCACCGCCACCGGACATCGCGCGGCAAGGGGACCGACGACACGATCGACCTTGCGGCCCTCGAGCCGCGCTCCAACGCCATCCGGGCCATCCGCGGCCGCGACATCGCGATGATCTTCCAGGAGCCGATGAGCTCGCTCTCGCCGGTCCACACCATCGGCAACCAGATCGGCGAGGTCATCCGCCTGCACGAGAACGTCTCGAAGAAGGCCGCCAAGGCCCGCTCGATCGAGCTCCTGCGCCAGGTCGAGATCCCCACGCCCGAGACCGCGGTCGATCGCTACACCTTCGAGTTCTCCGGCGGCATGCGGCAGCGGGCGATGATCGCCATGTCGCTCGCCTGCAACCCCTCGGTGCTCATCGCCGACGAGCCGACCACCGCTCTCGACGTCACCACGCAAGCCGAGATCCTGAGCCTGATCAAGCGCTTGCAGAACGATCATGGCATGGCGGTGATGTTCATCACCCACGACATGGGCGTGGTCGCCGAGATCGCGGACGCCATCGTCGTCATGCGCCACGGCAAGCTGGTCGAGCGCGGCTCGGTCGAGGAGATCTTCTACAATCCCCGGCACGACTACACCAAGATGCTGCTCCAGGCGGTCCTCGACCTCGACCGCCCGTCCGCGCGCCGGCTCGAGCGCCGGGCGACGCAGCCGCTCGGCCCCCCGGTCGTCGAGATCAAGGGCCTCGCCAAGCATTTCGACCTCCGCCACGGCCTGTTCAAGCGCAAGGGCCATATCCTCAACGCCCTCGACGACGTCGATCTGGCGCTCCGCATGGGCGAGAATCTCGGCATCGTCGGCGAGAGCGGCAGCGGCAAGACCACCCTCGGCCGCTGTCTTTTGCGCGTCCACGACCCGTCCGATGGCGTCATGCTCTACCACCGCGACGACGGCCGCACCGCCGACGTGGCGACTGCAAAGGGCGGGGACCTCGCTGCCGTCCGTCGCGACATCAGGATGATCTTCCAGGACCCGTTCGCCTCGCTCAACCCGCGAATGAACGTGGCTCAGATCGTGGGCGAGCCGCTGCTCGTCAACGGCGTCGCCAGCGGTGCGGCCCTGCGCGACCGGGTGGCCAGGCTGCTCGAGCTCGTAGGCCTGCCGGCCTCGGCCATGGAGCGTTACCCGCACGCCTTCTCCGGCGGCCAGCGCCAGCGCATCGGCATCGCCCGGGCGATCGCGCTCGAGCCCCGGGTGATCGTCGCCGACGAGGCCACCTCGGCCCTCGACGTCTCGCTCCGCACCCAGGTCCTCGATCTCTTGCTCGACCTGCAGGAGCGCCTCGGCCTCAGCTTCATCTTCATCAGCCACGACATCAGCGTCATCCGCTATTTCTGCGACCGGGTCGCCGTCATGTACCGCGGCCAGGTCGTCGAGGTCGGCGAGACCGAGGAGGTCTGCAGCAACCCGCAGCACGGCTACACCAGGGCACTCCTCTCCGCCGTCCCGCATCCCGACCCCCGCCACCGCGGCATGCTCGGCCGGCACCGCTACCAGGCTGGCGGATGAGAGAACGACTCGATCCCGACATGGCCGAGGCCATGGCGCTGGAAGCCGCCCGCGACGCCGGCCTGCCACAACCCGCCGACATCAATGAGGAGCGCGCCCGCGGCAAGGCCGCGGCTGCCTTCTGGAACGAGGGCCTGCCGGAGGTGGCGGCGATCGAGACGCCCATGGCCGAGGGCAGGGTACCGCTCCACCTCTTCAAGCCCAACGGCCCGGGCCCCTTGCCGGTCGTGGTCTACGTCCACGGCGGCGGCTGGGCCGTCGGCAGCGTCGTCCAGAACGAGCCTGTCATCCGCACGCTCGCCACTTGCGCCGGCTGGGCCGTCCTCGCCCCCACCTATCGCCTCGCCCCCGAGCACCCCTATCCCGCCGGCCTCGATGACGTCCTCGCCACCGTCCGCTGGGCGGCGGACGCCGGGCGGGCTCACGGCCTCGACCCCGCCCGCATCGTCCTCTCCGGAACCTCCGCCGGCGCCAACCTGGCCCTCGCTGCCGCCATCTCCGGCAAACTCGACCCGGTCGCCGGCCTGCTCCTCTTCTACGGCGTCTTCGGCGCCGATCTCGACACCACCAGCTACCGCCGGTTTGCCGACGGCCGGTACGGCTTGGCACGCGAGCGCATGGCGCACTTCTTCGACCTCTACGACCCGTCCGGACGGCGTGCGGCCGATCCGCTCATCCAGCCCCTCCTCGCCGACCTTGACGGCCTGCCGCCCACCTGGCTCCTCGCCGCCGGCCTCGACGTCCTCCGCGACGACACGCTGGCCCTCCACCAGAAGCTGATCGAGGCCGGCGTGCCCGTCACGCTTCGCTTCGAGCCCGGCACGGTCCATGGCTTCATCAACCGCGGCCGCATCGTCCGCGCTGCCCGCCGGTCCCTCGCGGCGGCTGCCGCCTTCCTCACGTCTCTCAGCTCGGACAACCCATGAAAATCACCGCCGTCGAAACCTACCTGATGCAGGTGGGTGCCCGCCCGCCATCCGGCACCAGCCGCCGCATGGACGGCCATGGCGGCTCGCGGAACTGGCTGTTCGTCAAGGTCCTGACCGACGAGGGCGTCTACGGCGTCGGCGAGGGCTCCGGCTGGCCCAAGGTCGTCAAGGCCGCGGTCGAGGACTATGCGCATGTCCTGATCGGCGAGGACCCGGCCCATATCGACCGCCTCTGGCAGCGGATGTTCACCGCGTCCATGGGGCACGGCGTCGTCGGCACGGTCGGCGGCGGGGCCCTGACCGCGCTCGAGATGGCGCTCTGGGACATCAAGGGCAAGGTGCTGGGCCAGCCCGTCTGGAACCTGCTCGGCGGCCGGTTCAGGGAGAGCATCCCGGTCTACGGCCACGCCAAGACGCCCGAGCGTGCGCGCGAGCTGGTCGCGATGGGCATCAAGGGCGTGAAGGTGGGCTTCACCGGGGCGGTCAACATCGACACCGTGGCCAGCATCCGCGAAGCGGTCGGGCTTGAGGTGGACGTGATGGTTGACGCGCACGGGCCCTCCTGGATGACGCCCGCCGACGCCATCCGCGTCGGCCGCGAGCTCGAGCCCCTGGACCTCCTCTTCTACGAGGACCCGATCGCCCCGGACAATCTCGACGGCTACGCCCGCATCCGCGACGCCGTCGCCATTCCGCTCGCCGCCGGGGAACGCCAGGCCAATATCTGGGGCCTTCGCCAGCTCATCGAGCGCGAGCTTGTCGACGTGGTCCAGCCCGATACCGGCAGGGCAGGGGGCATCACCCAGATGCGCAAGATCGCCGCCATGGCCGAGGCCCACTACATCACCATGGCGCCGCATTCGGGCTCGCTCGGCCCCGTGGCCGAGTTCGCCGCACTCCACGTCATGGCGACCATCCCCAACGCCCTCATGCTCGAGCGGGTCGAGTTCGACTGGCCCGGCCGCCACGAGGTGATAACGCCGGCCATGCACACCGAGGACGGCCGGCTCCGCGTCCCCGACGCGCCCGGCCTCGGCGTCGACCTCGTGCTCGACGAGATCCTGAAGCATCCTTCCGTCCGGAACGTCTCGCAGCATCCCGAAGATGACGGCTGGGCCTACGAGCCCGGCACCGCCGACGAGAGCGTCTACTTCCAGACCCGCATGGCCCGTGCCCGCAAGCTCCGTCGCTCGCCGGCCTGAGGAACGATCATGGCCAGAATCGAGCACGTCATCGTCACCCCCGTCGCCTTCATCGACCCCCCGCTGCTGAATGCCGCCGGCGTCCACGAGCCCTGGTGCCTGCGGGCCGTCATCGAGGTCCGGATCGAGGGCGGCATCGTCGGCCTCGGCGAGACTTATGGCGACGAGGCGATCGTTCGCTGCCTCCTGAACGCCGCCCCGCGCCTCGTCGGCCTCCATGTCCTCGACCTCAACGGTATCGCCGAGAAGGTGCGTGAGGCCGTGGCGGAAATCACCATCGACGATCCCGAAGCCTCCGCCCGGACCAGCAAGGCCACCCTCACGCCCCGCATCTTCGGCGCCTTCGAGGTCGCCTGCTGGGACGCCTTCGGCAAGCTCACGAACACCCGGGTCTGCGACCTCCTGGGCGGCCAGGTCAGGGAGCGCGTCCCGTTCGCCGCCTACCTCTTCTACAAGTTCGACCGCCACCGCTTCGCGCCCGAGGTCCCGGTCGATCCCTGGGGTGAGGCGCTGAGCCCCGAGGGTATCGTCGAGCAGGCCAGGCGCATGGTCGACCTGCACGGCTTCAAGGCGCTCAAGCTCAAGGCCGGCGTGCTCGAGCCCGAGGCCGAGATCGACGCCATCGGGGCGCTGCGCGCCGCCTTCCCGGCCGCCCCCTTGCGCATCGACCCCAACGGCGCCTGGCACGTCCACACCACGCTGAAGCTGCTCCCCAAGATGGCGGGCCTGCTCGAATACCTCGAGGACCCGACGCTGGGCATCCCCGGCATGGCGGTGATCCAGGCCGCCACCGCCATGCCGCTCGCCACCAACATGTGCGTCGTCGCCTTCGACCACCTGCCGCCAGGCATCCGCCAGGACGCCGTCCGCATCATCCTCTCCGACCACCACTACTGGGGCGGCCTGGCCGCCAGCCGCGAACTGGCCCGGATCTGCGCCACCTGGGGCCTCGGCCTCTCGATGCACTCGAACTCGCATCTCGGCATCAGCCTCGCCGCCATGGCGCACCTCGCCGCCGCCACGCCCAACCTCACCTATGACTGCGACACCCACTATCCCTGGCTGGAGGGCGACCTGATCCAGGGCGGCAAGCTGAGGATCGAAGGCGGCACCCTGGTCCTGCCCGAAGGCCCGGGCCTAGGCGTCGAGCTCGACAGGGAGATCCTGGCGCGCATGCACCAGGACTACCTCAGCTGCGGCATCAGAAAGCGCGACGACGCCACCGAGATGAAGAAGTACCAGCCGGACTGGCCGAGCCACCGCCCCCGCTTTTAGCTCACCAGCGCCAGGGAACAGAGGGGCGTGGGGAGGCGCTGCATCCCCGCATATCTTCAGACTATCTTGCCGCGTGCCGCTACGGGCAGGGTGCCGACCAGCTCCTGGCCGCGCACGGTGACGAGCTGGTCGACCATGTTGACCACCACGCAGACGTGGTTGGGGATGATGCTGACGATGTCGCCGATCGCAGGCTTGGTGGTGCAAGCGGAGAGATCGAGCATGCCGTGCTCCTCGGCGAAGCCCTTGATCCGGGCTTCCGGGAACTCGCGGATCAGCCCGTGCCCGTCGAGGCCGCCGCCGGTGTCGCTGGTCAGCGTCTTCGAGCCCGAGTCGAGAATGCCGCGCTGGGGCCCGGCCCGGCTGACCACCGTCGCATAGACCGCGAGCGCGCAGTCCTCGAGCGTGGCCGCCCCACAGCGCATCATCATCCGGTCGTTGAAGATCGAGGTGCCCGAGCGGTGCTCGGTCGCCCCCTCGATGGTGCCGAGCGTGGCGAGGTTGGGTGTGCCGCCGGTCGAGACGATCCTGGCCTCGAGGCCGTGCTCGGCGAGTCCCGCCTTGGTCCGGTCGAGAAAGGCCTGGCTCTCGGCGAGCTTGTCCTCGGGCGCATAGAGCAGGAGCCCGTCGAAGCGCAGCCCTGCATGTCCGGTGATCCGCCGGGCGAGTTCGATTGCTTCCCGCGGGGTCTCTACCCCGGCCCGCTCGCGGCCGGTGTCGCACTCGACCAGCACGCCGATGTCGCGCCCCGCCTGCCTCGCCGCATCGGCGTAGTAGTCGACCGCCACCGGGTTGTCGCAACAGGGCCGGATGGTGATCCCGTCCCGTACCAGCCGGGCGAGACGGGCCATCTTCTCCTCGCCCAAAAGGTTGTAGCTGATCAGGATGTCGTGATGGCCGCCGGCCGCCATGACCTCGGCCTCGCCCAGCTTCTGGCAGGTGATGCCCCTGGCTCCGGCGTCACGCTGCATGGTGGCCAGCACCGGCGACTTGTGCGTCTTGATGTGCGGCCGGTTGGCGAGTCCGGCCGCGTCGCAGCGCTCCTGCAGCCGGCGGATGTTGCGTTCGACCACGTCGAGGTCGATCACCACGGCGGGCGTGCCGATCTCCCGGGCTATGCGGCGTGCGAGCGGCGAATTGACATGCGTCGGCATGGGCTTCGTGGCCTTCCTTCAGCTCTCTTGGTCGGTCGGGTGGTCGTCCAGGGCGAGGGCACCGGCAAGTGCCTCGGCCGCGGCCTCGAGCAGGCGCTCACCCTTCGCGGCCGAGGCTCGCCGGGCGTCACCGATCACTCCGGTCTCGGTGATCTCGGCGAACGAGCGCCAGCGATGCAGGGGGGCTGCCAGCACCGCCCCGGCCCGTTCGGCCCGGGGGCCGTGCGCCTGGGCCAGCCGGCTCGCATCGACCAACTCGGGCCGGACGGCCAGCATCATCGAGGTCTCGGCCTCGCAGGCATGGAGCACGCCCGGCTGGTCCTCGAGGATAGGTGCCATCGCCGCCTCGGCGAGCTGGAAATAGGTGGTGATGCGCAGATCGATCCCGATCTCGCGGGTGAGCTCGGCGCTCATCGCGTTCAAGGCCGTGATGTTGCCGCCGTGCCCGTTGACGACGACGAGCCGGCGGAAGCCCGCCTGCTTTATCGACTGACCGAGATCGACGAGCAGTGCCCGGTAGGTCGAGAGTCTGAGCGTGAAGCTGCCGCCGAAGGAGAGGTGATGCTGGGCGAGCCCGGCCCACACGACCGGGGCGACCACCACCGGCATGCCCATCCCCACAAGTCGCGCCGCCGCCCGCCGGCAGACCTCGCCGACCAGAACGCAGTCCACCCCGGTCGCCATGTGCGGCCCATGCTGCTCGGTCGAGGCCACCGGCAGCAGGACGAGCGCTGCCTTGGCGGCACGCTCGTTGAGTTGCGCAGCGCCCAGATGCTGCCAGGCCGTCTCCATCTCGCCTCCCGGATCACGATCGACGCGACAGCTTAGCCGGCTCGCAGGCCGGCGGAAAGTCGCCACAGGCGGTGGCCATCGGACGCCCGGACGGGTAGGCTCGGGCGATTGTCGTTGCGGAGAATGCGTCATGGCCGAAGCCACCCCCTGCATCATCACGGTCGCCATCACCGGCTCGGTGCCGACCAAGGCCGACAACCCGGCCGTGCCCGTGACCATCGCCGAGCAGGTGGAATCGACCCAGGCGGCGTTCGAGGCAGGGGCCACGCTCGCCCACTGCCACGTCCGCGACGACGCCGGGAAGCCGACCTCAGACCCCGACCGCTTCGCCCGGCTGATGGAGGGCATCCGCCGACACTGCCCCGGGATGATCGTCCAGCTTTCGACCGGCGGCCGCTCCGGCACCGGGAAGGAGCGGGGCGGCATGCTGCCGTTGAAGCCCGACATGGCCTCGCTCTCGACCGGCTCCTGCAATTTCCCGGCCCGCGTCTACGAGAACAGCCCGGAGCTGATCGACTGGCTGGCCGACCTGCTGCTCGAGCACGAGGTCAAGCCCGAGATCGAGGTCTTCGACCTTTCGATGCTGTTCAAGGCGGTCGAGATGGAAAAGGCCGGCCGGATCAAGGGACCGCTGCACGTCCAGTTCGTCATGGGGGTGAAGAACGCGATGCCCGTCGACCGCGAGGTTTTCGACTTCTACGTCCGCACGGTCCGGCGCCTCGCCCCGGATGCCACCTGGACCGGTGCCGGGATCGGCAGGGACCAGCTCACGCTCGTGCGCTGGTCCCTGGAGCAGGGCGGGCACTGCCGGACCGGGCTCGAGGACAATATCCGCCTCGACCGCCACACCCTCGCCCCCTCGAACGCGGCCTTGGTCGAGCAGGTGGTGGCACTCTGCCCGGAGTACGGTCGGCGTCCCGCCACCGTCGCCGAGGCCCGTGCGCTGCTCGCTCTTCCGGCGGGCGGAGCGGCCGCCGCGAGCTGAAGCATCTGGGTCCGCGAACCTGCCTGCTCCTCAGGCGAGAGGCAGGTACGATAGTTTGGCCGGCTCGGATCAACATTAAATCCCGAACAAAAATCACCAGGCGCCGTTGAAAAGACGCGCCACCCCGATAGTTCTCGCCGCAACGGGGGATATGCAAGGCCGCGATTTCACACGGCTGTCACTCTCCAAGGAGACATGAATTCAGACCGTCCGGAACCTGGCATTGGCCAGTGTCTGTGCCCTGCCGCTCGCCTTCGGTGCGATGACTGCGGATGCGGCGGACATCGTCGACACCGCCGTGGCCGCCGGCTCGTTCGAGACGCTGGTCGCCGCCGTCCAGGCTGCCGACCTCGTCGACGTGCTCAAGGGCGAGGGACCGTTCACGGTGTTCGCGCCCACCGACGAGGCGTTCGCGGCCCTGCCCGAAGGCACGGTGGAGAGCCTGCTCCTGCCCGAGAACCGCGACCAGCTCGTCGCCATCCTCACCTACCACGTCGTTCCTGGCGAGGTGATGGCCAAGGACGCCGACGGTGCCACCGTCGACCTCGCAACCGTCCAGGGCGCCTCGCTTACCGTCGACGGCACCGGCGAAGGTGTGACCGTCAACGGTGTCAATGTCATCAACGCCGACATCAGCGCCGAGAACGGTGTCATCCACGTCATCGACGCCGTGATCATGCCGCCGGCCTGACGCTCGCAACACCAAGGAACCCTGAACCCCCCGTCCGCCCGGACGGGGGGTTTTTCGTTTCGGCGCCGGTCAGGCCCGCTCGATGGCCGCGTCCACCAGCCGTGGATCCACGTCCGGCAACAGCACCCGCCCTGTGCCGTCGGCGCGCGGCCGGTAACCCGCCAACTGCACCGTCAACGGCGCCTCGCGCTCCTCGGGCACGGCACAGAGCCCGACCCTGGTGAGGAAACGACCGAGCGCCGGCTGGGCCGTCAGCCAGGCGAGCGGGATGGCGAGCATGAGTCCGGCCACCACCGGCAGCGTCCACGGCAGCACGCTCGGCATGGCAACGGCAAAGCCGGTGAACATCACGAGACCCAACACGAACTGCGGCCAGAGGCCGCGCACGGCATCGGCCAAGGGCACACTGTGATCGTCCCGGCGCTGAGCCTCCCAGCGCACCGTCCGGCCGAATGGCAGACCGGCGATGAAGACCGTCTGCGCGACGGCCATGGCCGGGCCGAGCACAAGCGCGAACAGGAATTCGGCCAACGCCGAGGTCGCCAGCATCCGCCCGCCGCCATAGGCCCGGCGCGCCTCGGGACGCAGCGCCACGTCGATGAGGCCGGCCAGCTTGGGGGTCAGGTTGACGGTCATCATGATGGCGAAGAGACCGATGCCCAGCACCAGCACCGCATCCGACCACACCGCGGCGTCGGCCACGACGTCTCCGGCCCCGGGTGCCGCGAGGCCGATGCTCATGGCCTTGGCCAGCCCGGCCAGCATGAAGGTAAGCCAGGCGGGGCCGGCCAGGTACATCAGGATGGCGAGGCCGAGCTGCAGCCGTCCCATGGCGCGGAAGCCGCCCACCGGAAGAAGCCGCCAGTACTGCATGTTGCCCTGGCACCAGCGCAGGTCGCGGCGCAGGAACTCGGGCAGTGTCGGCGGGTTGACCTCGAACGACCCGCCCTCCTCGGGGATCACCCGGACCTCGTAGCCAGCCCGGCGCATCAGCGCCGCCTCGACTTGGTCGTGGCTGAGGATCAGCCCGCCGAGCGGCGGCCTGCCCGGCAGGTGCGGCAGCCGGCAGTGGCGCCTGAAGGCGTCGGTGCGGATGATCGCGTTGTGCCCCCAATAGGGGCCCGAACAGCCGAGCCACCAGGCCGAGCCCGTGGTGTAGGAACGCATGCCGTGGCGCATGCCGAATTGGAAGATTCGCGCGAAGGCAGAGGACGACGGCAGGCCCACGATCAGCGTCTGCAGGATGCCGAGCTCCGGATTGCGGTCCATGATCCGCACCAGCCGCGTCAGCAGCCTGCCGCTCATCAGGCTGTCGGCGTCGAGGGTGACGAAATAGTCGTAGGCGTGGCCCCTGGTGTCGAGCCAGTCCCAGATGTTGCCGGTCTTGTGGTCGGTGTTGAGCGCGCGCCGGCGGTAGTGCAGCCGCTCGGGCAGCGGATCGACCCGCCGCCAGGCCTCCAGGAGCCGCGCCTCCTCGGCGGCGATGGCGTCGTTACGGGTGTCGCTCAGGACGAAGATGTCGAAGGCGTGGCCGCTGCCCGCCCGGTCAAGGCTCTCGACCGTGGCGCGAAGGTGGCGGAAAACGGCCTCCGGGTCCTCGTCGTGGATCGCCATCAGGAGGCCGGTGCGTCCTTCGAGCGGCCGGTCCTGGTCGCCGTCTCGGACCATCGGCGTCACGTAGCCGACGGGGTCGCGGCGCAGATGCAGAAGAGCCAGGCCAATGACGGCATTCCAGAAGCCGATCAGCGTCCATGGCAGGGTAAGCAGCAGGCAGCCGAGCATCACCCAGTCGAGCGGCCCCAGGCCGTCCCGACCGATCAGCCAGGCGAAGGCGGCTATCGCCGCGGCCATGCTGCCGAGGACGAGGCCGGCAAAGATGCTGCGGCGCAGCCAAGAGTGCTCGACAGCGCGAGCGCGACGGGAAATCATGGTCGGCTTTACCGTTTATTGCTTGCGACTCGAGGGCGGGTAGGCAGGTCCGTCGGTTGGTCGGATTGCGGCGGCGCAACACGACATATAGAAAGAACAGGCGCCGCGGCACGAAGCTCCACTCAAAATCTCGCGATCGCCGCTGGACAATCGCCGCCGGCCCCTGCCGGGCGCCGGGCAGCCCCTCTAGGAAGGTGCCGTAAGCCCATGAAAGCAAGAGCTGTTTCCGCCCGTCGCCAGGCTTCCCTGGGAGCCGAGCGCCGCGCCCTGGCTGCGACATTCCGCCTCGCGGTCCGCTTCGACCTGCACGAATCGATCGACAACCACTTCAGCTTTGCGGTCGACGGCGAGGCGTTCCTGATCAACCCATACGGCATCCATTGGTCACGCCTGCGGGCATGCGACCTGCTCCTGGTGGACGATGCCGGGCGGGTCCTCGAGGGCGACGGCGAGGTCGAGGCCACGGCCCTGCACGTCCACGCCGCCATCCACCGCCGCCATCCGAACGCGGCCTGCGTGCTGCACACGCACATGCCCTACGCCACGGCGATCACCTGCACCGAGGGCGGCCGGCTGCTGCCGGTGAGCCAGACTGCGGCCATCTTCGACGGCCGGATCGCCTATGATGACCACTATGGCGGGCTCGGCGACAACCCGGAGGAGGGCGACCGCTTGGCCGCGGCCATGGGCGACAAGCCGGTGCTCTTCATGGCGAACCACGGCGTCATCACCGTCGGCCGCGACCCGGCGGAGGCGTTCAACACCCTCTACTACCTCGAGCGCGCCGCCCGCCTGCAGGTCCTGGCGGCTTCCACTGGCCGTCCGCTGAAGCACCTCTCCCCCGAGATCACCGCCCTGACGGCCCGAGGCTGGGAGGGCATGGCCGACCATGCCGAGCGCCACTTTCGCGCCCTTGTCGCCATCCTGGACGCCGCGGAGCCGGACTACGCCGAGAGCTGAACGCAGGCGGCGGCCGGCGCCTGCCCGCCGGCCGCCGTCCCCGCCGGCCCGGTCGTCAGTTGAGCCCGCTCACCTCGACCGTATCCAGCACGCGCTGGACGAAGCCCTCCTTGACCAGCACCCGCAGCTCGATCGGGCCGTCCGAAACGAGGCCCTCGAGGTCCACCGTGGCCTGCGGCTCGGTCAGGCCCATCGCCAGCGTCAACCAGGAGACACCACCGTCGGTGCTCGCCTGGATGTCGTAGGTCGCGCCTTCAGGGGCCGGCCCGGCCGCCGACCAGTCGAGCGTGACCGCGCCCGGGCCCATCCCGACCGCTGCCGCGCCCATGGCCTGCTCCACCGAGAGCTCGGCCGGCCCGACGGCGCCCACGGCCGCGGCCGCGAAGCGGTCGGCCACGTTCCCCTCCACCAGGACCTCGATTGCGGCCAATCCCTCGACATAGGGAACGACGGCATCGAGCACGCCCATCAGGTCCTCGCCCGGCTCGCGCTCCGAGTTGGGCAGGAACGGCACGTTCCAGCGGGCGAGCTCGGCCCCGCCGGCATCCAGCGCGCGCAGCTCCAGGGTCGGCCCGGGATCGCCGACCGGCACCAGCGCCCGCTCGAGCCGCCGCGCATCGACGATCTCGGCCGTCCGCCGGGTGACGTTGACGCTGGCCGCCACCGCGAGGAAGTCGCCTTCCCGGAACTCGCGCTCGAGGACCACGCCCATGGTCTCCATCCCCTGCGCCTCGAGTTCGCCCGTCGGTGCAGGCTGCTGCGCTGCGAGGTCGGGCGGCAGCGGTCCCGCATCTCCTGGCAGCTCCCGCGTGAGCGCCGCCATCGCAAGGCCCTCGTCGGCGGCCGGCTCGACGCCGTAGACGACCACCGGCGGCATGGCCAGCGCCGGCTCGGGTGCCGCCTCGGGCGGCAGGCCGGCCGCCTCGATCTCGGCAGCCTGGGTCAGCGCCGGGGCCACCATGATGCCGATTCCGTGCTCGTCCGTCCCGAATCCGAGCGGCGGCGGGGTGTCACCTTCCTGGACGGGAGGCGGCCCACTCCGCATGGCCGAGGGCCCGGCCGCCGGCTCGATCGTGCCGGCTGTCGCCATCGCCATCGCCGGTCCCGCCGGCAGCGCGTTCTCGGCGGCGATCCGGGTGCGAATCAGATCGTAGGTGTAGTGGCTCACCCACTGGTTCGCGCAGTAGCTCATGACGTCGCTCCACTGCGTGCCCGGCAGGGCGCGCATCGGGATGCCGTTGGCGGCATCGCCGGTGTCGAAGCCCACGAACGCGCCGTCCGGGCCCGAGAGGCGGCCGTTGGCGAACGGATAGCTGGGATCGTCGGAGGTCTCGCCGCAGCCTGAGCCGATGTGGAATCGGCCATAGGTGTGGCCGAGCTCGTGGCCAGTGTACCAGTCGCCATACGAGCCGTCGTTGTCCCAGCCCCAGGTGCCGGGACCGGTCGGCCCGGACGCCGTGGTTCCCGGGCTGGGCGAGCCCGGGATGCCGGCGGCGCAGCCGCGCATGAAGAAGCTGTTGGCGCTGCCGTCCTCGAAGACGATGCCGTAGTAGTGGGTGCGCCGGTCGCTGCCGGCATTGATGTCGGCGTTGCGCAAGGCGGTGAGCTGCGTGTTGACCTGGCCACAGGTGAACGGCGCCGCCGCCGTGGCGTTGACTGTGCCCGTGGTCATCCGCAGGTCGCCCGTCGGATAGACCCGCGTCAACCACGAACGGATCAACGCGAAGTCCTGGGCTCGCGGCTGGAAAGTCTGGGCCGGCGTGCCGCGCGTGTAGCGCATGCCGAGCACCCGCACCCGCATCGGGTTGGCGTCGCCCAGCGTCTGGCTGCGGTTGGTCACGCTGCAGTCAGAGCAGGGCACCGCCGCACCGGTCCCGGCATCCGTCATGCCCTGGAACCAGGCGACCAGCGTGCCCGCACCGAGCACGCCCGGCGGCACCACGAAATTGAGCGCCCGGTCGGTGTTCTCGCGCTTGGCGCGCAGGTTGCCGTTCTCCGCCGGCACCACCGTCGCGATGTTCTGCGAGCTGAGCAGTTGCCAGGGGGCGCCGGCCGTGTTGCGCACCCAGAGCGTGCCGCGCACCTGCCGGTTGGCGCTGCCGTTGAACATCGGATACGCGCGGACCACCGTGGGCTTGGCCGCCAGCAGCGGCACCCCGTGCGCCATGTTCTGGATCGCCTGGGTGATCTCCAGCCCCTCGAGCGCGAACTCGTTGGGCCGGGGCAGGGTGGAGAGCCAGGGATGGGTGTAGTCGCGGTTCAGGACGGCATGCAGGATGTCGGTCTTGCGGTCACCGTTGAGGTCGCCGGCGAGCCAGAGGCCGTTGGGCACGGCATAGCCGGCCCAGGGCGAGAAGGTGCCCACCCGGAACGTGCCGTTGCCGTTGGAGAGCCACGTGTGTGCGACGTTGCTGCCTTGCACGGCGTGCACAAGGTCCTCGCGCCCGTCGCCGTCGAAGTCGCCGGTGAGCCAGAGGCCGTTGGGCATGGCGTAGCCCGGCCAAGGCCGGAACGTGCCGACGCCGAAGGTCCCGTTGCCGTTCGAGCGCCAAGTGTGGACGATGTCGTTGCCGGCGACGATGTGGACGATGTCGGACCGTCCGTCGCCGTCGAAATCGAGCACCCGCCACTCGCCGTTGGGGATGGCGTAGCCGGCCCAGGGGCGGAAGCTGCCGACGCCGAAGGTGCCGTCGCCGCGCGACAACCAGGTATGGACGTAGTCCGCACCGCGCACCGCGTGCACCAGGTCACCGCGTCCGTCGCCGTTGAGGTCGCCGGTGAGCCAGAGACCGTTTGGCATCGCATAGCCGGCCCAGGGCCGGAACGTGCCGACGCGGAAGGTGCCGTTGCCGTTGGAGCGCCAAGTGTGGACGATGTCGTTGCCGGCGACGACGTGCACGAGGTCGCTGCGCCCGTCGCCGTCGAGATCGACGACCCGCCACTCGCCGTTCGGAATGGCGTAGCCGGACCAGGGCCGGAACGTGCCCACGGTGAAGGTGCCGTCGCCGCGCGACAGCCAAGTGTGGACGTAGTCGCGGCCCTGGACCGCGTGGACCAGGTCCTCGCGGCCATCGCCGTTGAGGTCGGCGGTGAGCCACAGCCCGTTGGGCATGGCGTAGCCGGCCCAGGGCCGGAAGGTGCCGACCGCGAAGCTGCCGTCGCCGTTCGAGCGCCAGGTGTGGACGATGTCGTTGCCGGCGACGATGTGGACGACGTCCTTGCGCCCGTCACCGTTGAAATCGAGCAGCCGCCACTCGCCGTTCGGGATGGCGTAGTTGGCCCACGGCCGGAATGTCTTCACGTCGAACGCAGCGGCATCCGCCGCGGTGGAAACCAGCGCCAGTGCCGTCGTTGCCAGCGCCGCCAGCATCACGCGTCTCAGCATTACCCGATCTCCCCTGATCCGGCGCCCGCAGTCCTGCGACACGCCAGAGGCAAGGTTACCAAATTTTCACCTTCGTTGCCAGACGAGACATCGTGGCTCGGGCGATTATTGAGCGTGAATCGGCGCGGCGCGCAGACAGCACAAATATTCGACGGACGAGTTGTTTGCGCGAACAGTGACGACGAAGCACTACTATCGGGTTCATCACCGCCCGCCCGGCCGCTTGAGCGCTGCGGTTCGTCGGTCTCGACCATCCGCCCAGTCACGTGGTGGTGGATGATCGAGCCGATCGGCGTCTGGTAGGGAACGCCCTGTTTCTGCGCGGTCGGCCGCGGCAGTCGCCATCACGCTGCTGCAGCCGCACGCTGAAGCGCCACCTGCTCCGGCACCTCTCGCCCGAGATCACCGCCAAGACCGCCCACGGCACGGCCGGCGTGGCCATCCAGGCCGACCGGCCACTTCGTGGCGCTCGTCCCCGGCCTCGACGCCGCGGAGATTACTACTATCCCCACATCATACCTGACTTTTCACGCCGCATACCGGGCAGCTGGCAGCGAG
>CAYWSB010000024.1:0-49574 GCA_964460465.1 uncultured Geminicoccaceae bacterium
ATCGGCACCTACATCCCGCTGCCGGGCATCGACCCGCAGGTCATGGCGCAGATCTTTGCGCAGCAGGCCGGCGGGATCATGGGCATGTTCAACATGTTCGCCGGCGGTGCGCTCGAGCGCATGTCGATCTTCGCGCTCGGCATCCTGCCCTACATCTCGGCCGCCATCATCATGCAGTTGATGACGGCGATCTCGCCGACCGTCGCCCAGCTCAAGAAGGAAGGCGAGGCGGGCCGCAAGAAGATCAACCAGTACACGCGGTACCTTACCCTGCTGCTCGCGACGGTGCAGGGCTATGGCCTGGCCGTCGGGCTGGAGGCGATGGGCGGGCCGGCGGGCAGTGCGGTGATCGACCCGGGCTGGTTCTTCCGCGCCTCGACGGTGATCACCATCGTCGGCGGCACGATGTTCCTCATGTGGCTGGGCGAGCAGATCACCGCCCGCGGCATCGGCAACGGCATCTCGCTGATCAT
Source organism: uncultured Geminicoccaceae bacterium (assembly GCA_964460465.1). Taxonomy (GTDB): domain Bacteria; phylum Pseudomonadota; class Alphaproteobacteria; order Geminicoccales; family Geminicoccaceae; genus SLRI01. The sequence goes on from CAYWSB010000024.1 coordinate 474, forward strand.
TTTCACCGGCATCATCGCCACCCTGCCCGGTGCCATCGCGAGCATGCTCGACCTCGGCCGCACCGGTGCCATCTCCACGCTCTTCATCATCCTGATCCTGGTGCTGGGCCTGGCGGTGATCACCTTCATCGTCTTCATGGAGCGCGCGCAGCGGCGGATCATCGTGCAGTATCCGAAGCGCCAGCAGGGCAACAAGATGTTCGGCGGCGAGAGCTCGCATCTGCCGCTGAAGCTGAACACCTCCGGCGTCATTCCAGCGATCTTCGCCAGCTCGCTGCTGTTGATGCCGGCGACGCTCGGCGGCTTCGCCGGGCCGGGCAGCCCGGACTGGCTGATCCTGGTGAGCTCGCTGCTCGGCCGCGGCCAGCCGCTGTTCCTGTTGATCTTCGTCGGGCTGATCGTGTTCTTCGCCTTCTTTTACACCTCGATCGTCTTCAATCCGCAGGAGACGGCTGACAACCTGAAGAAGCACGGCGGCTTCATTCCTGGTATCCGCCCCGGCCAGCGCACGGCCGAGTATCTCGACTACGTGCTGACCCGCCTGACGACGGTGGGGGCGATCTACCTCGCCGCCGTCTGTGCGATGCCGGAGATCCTGATCTCGCAATACGCCGTGCCGTTCTATTTCGGCGGCACCAGCCTGCTCATCGTGGTCGCGGTCACGATGGACACGGTGGCACAGATTCAGTCGCACCTGATCGCGCACCAGTACGAGGGCCTGATCAAGAAGTCGCGGCTCAGGGGGAGGCGCAGCTGATGAACCTCATTCTGTTCGGCCCGCCCGGGGCCGGGAAGGGGACGCAGGCAGCACGTCTTAAGGCGGCGCATCACCTGGCACACCTGTCCACCGGCGACATGCTGCGTGCCGCGGTGGCGGCCGGCACGCCCGTGGGCAAGGAGGCCGAGGCGATCATGGCGGCCGGCAGGCTGGTGTCGGACGAGCTGATCTGCAGCGTCGTCGCCGAGCGGATCGAGGCGCCGGACTGCGCCGACGGCTTCATCCTCGACGGCTTCCCGCGGACGCTGGCCCAAGCCGAGGCGCTCGACCGAATGCTGGCCGGCAAGGGCAAGCGCATCGACGTCGTGATCGAGATGACCGCCGACGAGGCCGAATTGATCCGGCGGGTCGAGGGCCGCGCCGCGGCGACGGGTGGTGCACGGTCGGACGACAATGTCGAGACGCTGAAGAAGCGGCTCGAGGTCTATCGGGCGCAGACCGCTCCGGTGCTTCCCTATTACCGGGAGCGGGGTGTGCTGCGGACGGTGGACGGCATGCGCTCGATCGACGAGGTCACGGCGGCGATCGAGCAGACGCTCGCCGCAGCGGCCTGACCGCCCTCGGGTCGCCCGGCACGGCTGCGACGATCGGTGCCACGGCATCGATTGACAGGCCGGTCTTGCGATCTATACTCCGGCGGCCCTGGTTCGGACGACCGATCCGGTGTCGCTTGCGTTTGGGATGTCGGGGACAGGTCCCCTGGTCCCTGTGGGCCGGCTGCACGTGGCAGCCGCGTCCTGTGCCGCAACAGTGTGCAAGCCTAGGAGAGTTTCTGGTGGCGCGTATCGCCGGTGTGAACGTTCCGGCCCAAAAGCCGGTCGGGGTCGCCTTGACCTACATCTATGGTATCGGGCGGACGACGTCCGAGAAGATTCTGCGGCAATGCGAGGTGCCGTTCGCGCAGCGGGTCAACACGCTCTCCGACGCCGAGCTCGCGCGGATCCGCGAGGCGATCGACCGTGACCTCAAGGTCGAGGGCGATCTCCGGCGCGAGGTGGCGATGAGCATCAAGCGGCTCATGGACCTGGGCTGCTATCGCGGGCTTCGGCACCGCAAGGGTCTCCCCGTGCGCGGTCAGCGGACGCACACCAACGCGCGCACCCGCAAGGGGCCGGCCAAGGCGATCGCCGGCAAGAAGAAGGTGAAGAAGTAGGCATGGCACCCCAGGATACCAAGCTGCGCCGTCGCGAGCGCAAGAACATCACGTCGGGCGTCGCCCACGTCAACGCGTCGTTCAACAACACGATGATCACGATTGCCGACGCCCAGGGCAACGCGATCTCCTGGTCATCGGCCGGCAGCCAGGGATTCAAGGGCTCGCGCAAGTCGACGCCGTTCGCTGCCCAGATGGCGGCGGAGGCGGCGGCCAAGAAGGCCATGGAGCACGGCATGCGGACCATCGAGGTGCTGGTGCGGGGGCCGGGCTCCGGCCGGGAGTCGGCCCTGCGGGCGTTGCAGGCGGCGGGCTTCACGGTGACCAACATCCGTGACGTGACCCCGATCCCGCACAACGGCTGCCGCCCGCGCAAGCGCCGGCGCGTCTGACGCGCTGGTTTTTGAACCGCCCTTGCAGGTCGGCGGTCCCGGGTCGAGTGCCCGGCCCGCCGGCCTGTTGCCGTCACGGTCGGGGCATCACCTAAGTCCAGAGGATAGTTCCTTGATCCAAAAGAACTGGCAGGAGCTGATCAAGCCGCAGAAGCTCAACATCCAGCCGGGGCGCCGGCCGGATCGCGAGGCGACGATCATCGTCGAGCCGCTCGAGCGCGGCTTCGGCATCACGATCGGCAATGCGCTCCGCCGCGTCCTCTTGTCGTCGCTGCAGGGTGCCGCGGTCTCGGCGATCCAGATCGACGGCGTGCTGCACGAGTTCTCGTCGATCCCGGGCGTGCGCGAGGACGTCACCGACATCGTCTTGAACCTCAAGGCGATGGGCGTGCGGCTGCACAGCGACGTGCCCAAGCGCGTCTACCTCAAGGCCGAAGGGCCGAAGGTGGTGACTGCCGGAATGATCGAGACCGGGCACGACGTCGAGATCATGGACCCCGACCAGGTCCTGGCCCACGTCGACGAGGGCGGCAAGATCTCGATGGAGCTGACCGTCTCGAGCGGCAAGGGCTACGTCCCTTCGCACCTCAACAAGTCGGAGGACGCGCCGATCGGCCTGATCGCCATCGACGCGATCTACAGCCCGGTGCGCAAGGTGGCCTACCGGGTCGACAATGCCCGCGTCGGCCAGCAGACCGACTACGACCGGCTGATCATGACCGTCGAGACCGACGGCTCGGTGAGCCCCGACGATGCGGTGGCCCTGGGTGCCCGGATCCTCCAGGACCAGCTCGGGCCCTTCATCAACTTCGACGAGCCGCATCTCGCGACCCCGCAGGAGCGCCGGCCGGAGCTGCCGTTCAACCCGAACCTGCTGCGCAAGGTGGACGAGCTCGAGCTTTCGGTGCGCTCGGCGAACTGCCTGAAGAACGACAACATCGTCTATATCGGCGATCTCGTGCAGAAGACCGAGGGCGAGATGCTCCGGACCCCGAACTTCGGCCGCAAGTCCTTGAACGAGATCAAGGAGGTGCTGGCGCACATGGGGCTCCATCTGGGCATGGACGTCAGCGGCTGGCCGCCCGAGAATGTCGAGGAGCTGGCTCGCAAGGTCGAAGAACCGTTCTGATTCGTTTTTGAGAAGGAGGCCGGTGGCTCCCACCGGATGAACCGAGATGCGTCACGGGAAAAGCGGCCGCAAGCTGAACCGCACCTCGAGCCACCGCCGTGCCATGTTCCAGAACATGGCTCAGGCGCTGGTCAAGCACGAGCAGATCACGACGACGCTGCCCAAGGCGAAGGAGCTGCGGCCGCTGGTCGAGAAGCTGGTGACGATGGGTCGCGCCGGCACGCTGCACAGCCGTCGCCTGCTGATCGCCCGGACCCGCTGCGAGAAGACGGCGGCGAAGATCATCGACGTGCTCGGGCCCCGCTACCAGGATCGGCAGGGCGGCTACGTCCGGATCATGAAGGCGGGCTTTCGGCACGGCGACAACGCGCCCATGGCGGTGATCGAGTTCGTGGACCGCGACGTCGACGCGAAGGGGCAGGACTCGGGCCCGGTGCAGCACGATGTGGAAGAGGAAGCCGCCGTCGCCGCCTGACCACGGCACGCGCCACGGACCGACCTTCCGCGGACGAGCGCTGCCTGCGGCGCTCGTCTTGCTGTTCGCTTTTGGCTGCGCCGAGCCGTCCGACAGTGCCGACGATGCCGTTCCGGCGATTGGTGCGGGCGCCGACAGGGCTGCCGCCCGAACGATGGTGCCGGCCGACGCGTCGGTCATCCGGCTCTCGTTCGCGCCGCTGGTGCGCGAGGCGGCCCCGGCAGTGGTCAGCATCACCTCCAGTCGCGTCGCCCGGACGACCCGCGGGCTCGATCCCTTCTTCGACGACCCGTTCTTTCGCCATTTCTTCGGCGATCTCGGGCCCTTCGGCCGCGCGCAGCCGCAGGAGCGACGGCAGAGCTCGCTCGGCTCGGGCGTGATCGTGCGCGGCGACGGGCTGATCGTCACCAATCACCACGTGGTCGACGGGGCGGACGAGATCACCGTGGTCCTCGCCGATCGCACCGAGCACCGCGCCGAGCTGGTCGCCAGCGACGAGCGCAGCGACCTGGCGTTCCTGCGGATCGCCGCCGGCCGGCCGCTGCCGATCGTGCCGCTCGGGGATTCCGACCGGATCGAGGTGGGCGACCTCGTGCTCGCGATCGGCAACCCGTTCGGCATCGGCCAGACCGTGACCAGCGGCATCGTCTCGGCGCGGGCCCGCTCGACCCCCGGAGCACGCAGCGACGTCTCCTTCATCCAGACCGATGCCGCCATCAACCCCGGCAACTCGGGCGGGGCGCTGGTCTCGATGGACGGCGAGCTGATCGGGGTCAACACGGCGATCTTCACCCGCGGCGGCGGGTCGATCGGCATCGGCTTCGCCATCCCTGCCAATCTGGTGGCGGCCCGGATCATCGGCCTCGAGCAGGGCGTGGCCGCGGCCCGGCCCTGGCTGGGCGCAGCCTACCGGCCGATCGACACGGCGCTCGCCCAGGCGCTCGATCTCGCCCGGCCGCAAGGGCTGCTGATCGAGCGGGTGCATCCGCGCGGGGCGGCGGCGGCGGCCGGTCTTCGGCCGGGCGACATCGTCATCGCCGTGGACGGCGTCGAGGTGCTCGACACGCCAGGGCTCAACCTGCGCCTCCAGCTCAAGCCGATCGGCGCCGAGGCCCGGCTCGAGGTGCTGCGCCGCGGTCAGGCTCTGACGCTGGCCCTGCCGCTGCAACCGCCGCCGGGCGAGCCGTCTCCGGCGCAGCGGCGCCTCGCCGGCAACCATCCGCTGAGCGGTGCGGTGGTCGCCGATCTCTCGCCCGCGTTCAACGATACGCTGGGCATCGATCTCTTCGCCGAAGGGGTGGGAATCGTCGGCGTCGAGCCGCGGAGCTTCGCCACCCGCCTGCGGCTCAGGCCCGGCGACATCGTGGCCTCGGTCAACGGCGAGCGGGTGACGAGCACGGCGGGCCTCGAGCGGCTGCTCGGCCGGCCGGCGCAGCGTTGGACGATCGGCATCGAGCGCGACGGCCAGGTCTTCGACCTGACCATCGGCTGAGCCAATGCCTCCGGAACCGGATCTCTTCGGCGCCGAGCCCGGCTTGCCGGCGGAAGCCGCCCACGCACCGGCGGCACCGCTGGCCGAGCGGCTGCGCCCCCGGAGCCTGGCCGAGGTGGTGGGCCAGGACGCGGCCCTCTCGCCGGACGCCCCCCTCGGCCGAATGCTGGCGGCCGGCAAGCTCGGCTCGCTCATCCTCTGGGGTCCGCCCGGCTGCGGCAAGACCACGCTGGCCCGGCTCCTGTCCCGCGCGGTGGGCGAGACGCTCCTGCCGCTCTCGGCCGTGATGTCGGGGGTGGCGGAGCTCAGGAAGGCGTTCGAGGCGGCGCGCAAGCTGGCCAATCACGGCCGGCGGCCGGTGCTCTTCATCGACGAGATCCACCGCTACAACCGCGCCCAGCAGGACGGGCTGCTGCATGAGGTCGAGGCGGGCACGGTGAGCCTGATCGGGGCCACGACCGAGAACCCGTCCTTCGCGCTCAACCCGGCCTTGATCTCCCGCTGCCATGTCGTGGTGCTGGCGCGGCTGGACGAGGCGGCGCTGGGCAAGCTGCTGGACCGGGCGGAGGCGGCGCTGGGCCACGCCCTGCCCCTGGAGGAGGCGGCGCGGGCGCGGCTCCTCGAGCTCGCCGACGGCGACGGCCGCTACCTGCTCAACATGGTGGAGAGCCTGGCCGACCTGCCGGGCGAGCCCTGCCTCGACGTCGAGCAGCTCGGCCACGTCCTCAGCCGCCGCCTGCCGGTCTACGACAAGCAGCAGGAGGCGCACTACAACCTGATCTCGGCCCTGCACAAGTCGGTGCGGGGCTCCGACCCGGACGCCGCCCTCTACTGGCTCTGCCGCATGCTCGAGGCCGGGGAGGACCCGCGCTACCTGGCCCGGCGGCTGATCCGCATGGCCAACGAGGACGTGGGCCTGGCCCAGCCCGAGGCCATGGTTCAAGCGGTGCACGCGGCCGAGGTCTACGAGCGATTGGGCAGCCCCGAGGGCGAGCTGGCGCTCGCCCAGGTGGTCGTCCATCTGGCCCTGGCCCCCAAGTCCAACGCCGTCTACAAGGCCTACGGCGCCGCCAGGCGCGCCGCCCGCGAGCACGGCTCGCTGATGCCGCCGGCGCATATCCTGAACGCGCCGACGCGGCTGATGAAGGAGCTCGGCTACGGGGCCGGCTACGCCTACGACCACGACGCGCCGGACCGCTTCTCCGGGCAGAGCTATTTCCCGGACGACATGCCGCGCGAGCGCTTCTACCAGCCGACCGAGGAGGGGCTGGAGAAGCGGCTCAAGGAGAAGCTGGAATGGCTGGAGCGCCTGCGCCGCGAGCGACAGGGCGGGGGGAGCGCATGAGCGGGGTCACGCAGCGGGAGGTGACGGCGGCGGAGGCCGATCTGCGCTTCGATCGCTGGTGCCGCCGGCATTTCCCGGGCCTGGGCCATGTCCAGTTGCAGAAGCTGCTGCGGACCGGCCAGTTCCGCCTCGACGGCAGGCGGGTGACGGCGTCGACGCGCGTGCAGCCGGGCCAGGTGGTCCGTGTCCCGCCGGTCGAGGCTGCCGCACCCGAACCCAGGCGAGGGCCGAGCGAGGCGGATGCCCGCTTCATCCGCGGCCTCGTCATCCACGACGACGACGAGATCGTGGTGCTGAACAAGCCTGCCGGTCTCGCCGTCCAGGGCGGCTCCAAGACCACGCGGCACATCGACGGCATGCTGGATGCCCTGGCCCGGGGCGGCGAGCGGCCGCGGCTCGTCCACCGGCTCGACCGCGACACCAGCGGCGTGCTGGTCCTGGCCCGGACCGCCGCCGTCGCCCGCGAGCTGATGCACGCCTTCCAGCAGCACGCCGTGCGCAAGCTCTACTGGGCGATCGTGCAGGGCAACCCCGACCGGAACGCCGGGATCATCGACCTCCGGCTCGGCAAGGCCGGCCCCGACGGCCGCCAGCGGATGACGCCCGAGGCGCTCGACGCGAGGCGGGCGCAGACGGATTTTCGGGTGATCGCCCGGGCGGGCAAGGTGGCGGCCTGGGTCGGGCTCGTGCCGCTCACCGGCCGGACGCACCAGCTGCGCGCCCATATGCAGGCGATCGGCACGCCCATCGTCGGCGACCGGAAATACGGCCAGGAGGCACCCGGCGGGGCACCCGAAGGGCTGATGCTGCATGCTCGCGAGATCGCGATACCACGCGGCCGCGGGCGACCGCTGCGGGTGAACGCCGAGCCGCCCGCGCACTTCATCGCCGGCCTTAAGTGGCTCGGCCTGCAGCCGGAAGCGCTGCCGTTCAGCCGGCTTCAGGATTGGCCCGAGGCGGGTTGATCGAGTACGGGGGAGAGCGGCCGCAACATCGGTCCTCATCTTCCTGAAGAGCTTCATGGCAGCAGCTTTTTCATCGGCTTGAGCCGAGTTATTGGTTGCCGATCTGACGATCTGGGCCCGCCCGAACGGATCGTTCTTGCGACCGGCTAGTCCACTTCCTTGTTCTCCGTGGTGAACAGGGCCGCGATGCGCCAGCCGACGGGTGTTTCGACGCCGAGAACGCTGACGAGAAAGCGCAGATGCGATGGCTGGTGCTCCCGGCCGATCTCGAGGACCAGCGGCAGGTGCAGGAACGCGCTGCGGTCCGAGACCGGGACCGCGACCGCCTGGTCGAGATCGGGCACGACGCGCCAGACCGGCGCCTGCTGGAAGAGGCTCATCCGCTCGACCAGCGCATCGGGGCCCCAGATCGAGCGACCGTCGCTGACCCAAAGGAACCGATCCGAATCGAGCAGCGTGGCGCGGACGGCGGTGAGGTCGCGCGCGTTCTGCGCCTGGAGGAACTGGCCGTAGAGGGCACGCAGGCTGTCGCGCTGATCGGCCGCGGCAGTCTGGCCGAGCGCCGTTGCGGCGAACAGGGCTGCGACGAGCGCCATTCGACGTGTGGTCGTTGCAAGCGGCTTCATGGCGGTCTCCGGTGGATGCGTTGGTTGATCAGGTCGCGGCAGCGACGGCGGGCGGACGCAGGTGTCGAACGAGCAGCGCCGCCATGCCGAGTGCGAGGCCGATGCCGGCGACGCAGACGGCCCAGCCGAACTGGTCGAAGAGCTGCCCGAGCAGCAGGGTGCCGACGAGGCCGCCCGAGAAGTAGCTGGCGAGGTAGATGCCGCTCGCCGCCGCGCGGTCCGTGGCGGCGGCACGTGCGACGTAGCCCGTCGCCGCCGCCTGGGCGAAGAACGTGCCGATGCCGATCAGGGTCAGGCCCAGCATGATGATGGCGAGCTCGGGCAGCAGGACCAGGGGCAGACCCACGGCCGCGATCAGGAGCGACAGCCAGAGCGTCGGCCGCGGGCCGATCCGGGCGACGGCCTGGCCGGCCAGCGGCGTCGTCATGATCGACGGCAGAAAGACGAAATAGACGAAGCCGAGCGCCATCGGTGCCAGCGCCACGGGTTCGCGCACCAGGACGAAGTTGACGAAGGTGAAGGTGCCGATGAAGGCGAAGAGAATGAGAAAACCGATGGCGAAGGCAGCCCTGAGCGCCGGATTGCGCAGGTGCAGCAGCCATCCGGCCGTCATCGCGGCACCGGGCGCCATTGGCGTCGTCGACGGCCGGCCGCCGCCGAGCGCCACGAAGGCGAGGAGCGCGCCGCCGAGATTGAGTGCTGCGAACAGGTAGAAGTTGCCAGCGAGGCCGACATGATCGGCGGCGGCCGCCGCCAGCAGGCGCCCCACCAGGTTGCTGGCGACATTGCCGGTGACGTAGGCGGCAAGAGCGCCGGCGGTGGCGCGGGCACTGCACGCCTCGCCGAGATGGGCGAGCGTCAGCGAGAAGGCTGCGGCCATGCACAAGCCCTGGGCGATGCGCAGCACCGTGAAGCTGGCGAGATCCGGGGCATGCGCCAGGAGGGCCGTCGGCACGGCCAGACAGGCGAGGCTCAAGGCCACGCCCAGCCGGCGATCGAGCCGTCGGCCGAACAGCGCGACGAGCAGCCCGGCCACGGCCATGCCGAGCGTGCTGGCATTGACGGCGCTACCCATCGCCGCCGGGCTGACCCGATAGTGCGCGGTAAGCGACGGCAGGATCGCCTGGGTCGCGAAGAGATCGACGACGGTGAGAAAGGCGATCGTGCCGATCACGAGCGGGCGCAGGCGTATAACACTCTGCCGGGCGCCAGGCTGGGTGCTGGCAGCCGGCGGCCTGGCCATGCCGCTGGCGACGACGGGCGGTTGGGTCATGGCGATGGCTCCGGCTGGTGATCAGCGCGTAGGCGAGGCGCTGCTGACGCCCTCGCGGGGGCCTCGGGGGCGTCAGCGTCGAACGCTATCGGCGTCGCCTCACATCACGTGATCGTCGCCGCCCTCCTTGCGCAAAAGGTCGGCCGACAGGAGCACCGCCGTGGTGTCGCCGGTGTTGCGCCACCAGTGCGAGACGCCCTTGCGCTCGACCGAGACCTCGCCCGGGAAATGAACGATCGGCACGGCGCAGTCGCTGGCGAACTCGGTCACCTGCCCGATCGCCACGTAGATGATCGCCGGGCGGTCGTCGTGGCTGTGCCAGGGCACCTCGCCGCCGGGCTCCATCGCCAGCCGGCGAAGCCGGAAGAGGCGGTCCTCGATGGCCGCCGGCTCCTGGGCGAGATCGATCGACCCCAGCACCGAGTCCCGCACGTCCTTGGGCTCGGTGGCGCCGGGCATCTGCCCCTGGCCATCGAGCACCACCTTGTCGGCCGGGCACTCGCCGGCCAGGCCGAAATCGGCCGCCAGAAGCATGGCCAGCGCGCAGGTGCCGGCCAAGGCAAGTCGCAGCGAAGCACGCATGTTCGGTTCTCCGTCCTTGAGGGGTGGCAGTGTCGGCTGCGATCGAAGGTGACCGCGGCGACAGGACGGATGATCGGGCGGCGGCGGGCGGCACGGAAATGCCGATCGGTTCTGGACTCGATAGCGGCCGTGCATCGTCGCCGGCACCGCCCATAGACGCGGGCTATCGACTCCAGAACCGACCGGCATTTCCCAACGCGGCGTCGGTCACGGACAGTCGCATCGACAGTCACCCAACGGGAGTGCCCACCATGTCCACACTCGATCATCTGGCCGGCGCCACGGTCCGGCAACCGACGCGGACCGCCCTCGATGTCACCCGGGTTGTCCTGCCCTATGCGCTCGCCGCCTACATCGCCTACATCTTTCTCTACTACCTGCCCTTCAAGTTCGCCCCCGGGAGCTACCTCTTCCAGGTGCTGGAAGACTGGGCGGGCCTCGCCTGGTTCGAGCCGCACGGCCGCTACCTGACGGGCTCGCTCGAGGCGCTGGCAGCTTGCCTCCTGTTCATCCCCGGCTTGCAGGTGGCGGGGGCGGGCATGGCGCTCGGCATCATGAGCGGCGCCATCTTCTTCCACCTCTTCACGCCGCTCGGGATCGATCCCTACAACGACGGCGGCAAGCTCTTCACCGAGGCCTGCGTCGTCTGGCTCTTCAGCCTCATCATCCTCTGGATCAGGCGGCACGAGATCCGGCCGTTGCTCGGCCGCCTTCTGGTCGATCCCAACATCGGCGCCCGCCGCCGCTGACCTCGCGCCAACCATCGGCAAGGAGCGTCACCATGGCCGCCGCCAAGCTTCCGTCCCAAGCCCGGGCAGGCCTGCCGCGGGTCGTCATCGTCGGGGTCGGCTTCGGCGGCCTCGCGGCGGCCCGGGCCCTCGCCCGCACCCCGGCCGAGCTCGTGCTGGTCGACCGGCGCAACTACCACCTCTTCCAGCCGCTGCTCTACCAGGTGGCGACCGCCGGCCTGTCGCCAGCCGACATTGCCTGGCCGATCCGCTCGCTCGTCGCCGGGCAGGCCAATGCCGAGGTTCAGCTCGGTCGGGTGAGCGGGATCGACACCGCCCGGCGCGAGGTGGTGCTCGAGGAGCGCCGCATAGGCTATGACCAGCTCGTGATCGCCACCGGCGCCCGGCATGCCTATTTCGGCAACGACCATTGGGAGGATGTTGCACCCGGGCTGAAGAAGATCGCGGACGCGACCCAGCTTCGCGAGCGCATCCTCCTGGCCTTCGAGCGCGCCGAGCTCGAGACCGATCCAACCGAGCGGCGGCGGCTCTTGACCTTCGTCGTCATCGGTGGCGGCCCGACCGGCGTGGAGATGGCGGGTGCCGTGGCCGAGCTGGCCCGATCATGCCTTGCCGCCGATTTCCGCCGCATCGATCCGCGGTCCGCCCGGGTGGTGCTGGTCGAGGCCGGCTCGCAGATCCTGGCGAGCTTCCCGGCCTGCCTTGCCGCCAAGGCGGTCCACCAGCTCGAGAGGCTGGGGGTGGAGGTGCGCACCGGCACTCTCGTCACGGCCTGCGATGCCGGTGGTGTCGCTCTGGGGGCCGAGCGGATAGAGAGCCGCACGCTGGTCTGGGCCGCCGGCGTCATCGCCTCGCCCGCCGCCCGCTGGCTGGGCGTGCCCGCCGATCGTGTCGGCCGGGTCGTCGTCGGCCCGGATCTCTCGGTTCCCGGCCATCCCGAGATCTTCGTCATCGGCGACACCGCCCAGGTGATGGCGAGTGGCCGCCAGGTGCCGGGCATCGCCCCCGCCGCCAAGCAGATGGGGGCCTATGTGGCCCGGGTGATCGACGCACGGCTTCGCGGCCAGCCGTCGCCCGGCCCGTTCCGCTACCGCCACCAGGGGAACCTCGCCACCATCGGTCGCAAGGCCGCGATCGTCGAGCTCGGCCGTCTGCGACTCTCGGGCCTGGTCGCCTGGCTGCTCTGGGCCGTCGTTCACGTCTGGTTCCTGATCGGCTGGCGCAACCGCCTGCTCGTCAGTCTCAACTGGCTCTGGAGCTACCTCACCTTCGAACGCGGTGCCCGACTGATCACCGCCGCCGACCACGAGCGGCCCGCGGCGATCGAGCTCGCCCGCGGCACCGCCGGCCACGGGTGAGCAGCCGCTTCATCGCCGCCGGCCGTTGTGCCATGGTGCGGGAAATCAGCCTGGTGGACGGTCGGACATGACCCTGCAGGACGCGTTGGATCGGCGGCGAACCGAGGGTCGTGCTCGCCTCGCCCCGGCACAGCGCCAGGCGCTGGAGGACGCAGTCGAGCGCCTGCGCATGCTGCAGGTCGTCGAGCAGGGCCTCGCGGTCGGCGATGTCCTGCCCGACTTCGCCCTGCCTGACGCCGCCGGACGGATCGTCACCAGCGAGGCACTGCTCGCCCGGGGCCCGCTCGCGGTCGTCTTTCTGCGGGGGCCCTGGTGCCCGTTCTGCAGCCTGACCATGGAGGCGCTCGAATCGATCCGCCCAGAGGTCGAGGCGCTCGGTGCCGAACTCGTCGGCATCCTGCCGCTGGCCAGCGACGCCATCGCCCGGCTCGGCCCGGAGCGCGGCCTCGGCCTCCTGCTCCTGAGCGACCTCGACCTCGCCTACGCGGCGATCTGCGGCGTGCGCTTCGAGATGACGACCGAGGTCAAGCAGCTTTATCTGGCGCTGGCCGTCGAGCGCGGGCAGGACATCCCCAACCTCGATGCCGACCAGCCGTGGCCCCTGCCGGTGCCAGCCACCTACGTCGTCGATCGACAGGGCGTCATCCGCTTCGCCTTCGGCGATGCCGACTGGACACGGCGGGCCGAGCCCAGGGACCTCCTGGCCGCTGTCGAGCGCCTGGCTCAGGAGGCCGCCGCCACCTGAGCCGCCGGCCGCGGCCGCAGCGCCAAATCGACGAAGGCCTTGACCGGCGGCGAGTAGAGCCGGCCGCGCTTGGTCGTGAGCGTGACCTCTTGGCGGAGCGCGGCACCCTCGACCGGCCGGGTCACGAGCTCCGGCGGCAGCGCGGCCTGGTGGGCGCAGACCGCCACCCCGGCCCCGATCCGCACGAGCTCGAGCAGCCACTCGGTGCGCGTCGCCAGCGCCATCGGCGTGACCTCGACCCCGAGCTCGCGAAACGCCCGCTCGGCCGCCTCCCAGAAGGCGCAGCCGTCGCCGCAGACGAGCGGTGTTCCGACCAGTTGCGCCAGCCGCACCTCGCTGAGGTCGGCGAGCGGATGCGTTGCCGGCAGCACGGCGTGGAGCTGGTCCTCGGCCACCCGGTAGTAGTGCAGGTCGTCGAGGTCGTGCGCCCGCTGCGCCAGCAACACGAGCTCGAGGTCGCCCCGGCGCAACGCCTCGCGCAACGCCATCGGCCGGTCGTCGTGCAGCGCGATCTCGGTCTCCGGAAAGCTCGCATGAAACCGCCGGAGCGTCTCGTCGAGCGGCGCGATCGACACGCCTCGCGCGACCCCGAGCTTGAGCCTGGCCGCCTTGAGGCTCAAGAAGCTGTCGGCCCGCGCCCGCGCCGAGCGCGCCTGGGCGAGCACCTCCCTGAGATGCGGCTCCATCGCCCGGCCGAGCTCGGTCAGATGCGTCTGGTTGCGCTCGCGATTGAAGAGCGGTCCGCCCAGCTCCTCCTCGAGCAGCCGGATCGCCCGGGTGAGCGACGGCTGGGTGACATTGCAGTGCTCTGCCGCTCGCGTGAAGTTGAGCGTCTCGCTCAACGCCACGAAGTAGCGCACCTGATGCATTTCCATGGCCGTCGCCCGGACGATTGCGCACCTATCCTTTAGCACGCCCAGCCGGCCGTCGAAACGACCATAGCCGCCGCCTATCGTGATCGTGCGCAATCGGCATTTCCGGCGCCCGGCCCGGCCCCGCATGCTCCATCCCACAACAGCAGGAAGGAGCAACGCCCATGGACGCCGCGACCGCAACGCGCCCGACAGCAGCCGGCACGTTCACCGCCGCATCGGCGCGCCCGCTCGCCGGCCGGGCCGCCGTGGTCACCGGCTCGACCAGCGGCATCGGCCTCGGCATCGCCCGGGCGCTGGCCGCTGCCGGCGCCGACGTGATGCTCAACGGCTTCGGCGATGCCGCGGCCATCGCGGCCCTTGGTGCCGGGCTGCACGCCCAGCATGGCATCATCGCCCGCCACCACGGCGCCGACATGGCGCGTCCGGCCGAGATCCGCGCCATGATCGAGGCCACGAGGGACGCCTTCGGCAGCGTCGACATACTGGTCAACAATGCCGGCATCCAGCACGTGGCACCCATCGAGGATTTCCCGCCCGAGAAATGGCAGGCGATCCTGACGATCAACCTCGGCGCCGCCTTCTTCGCCATGCAGGCGGCGATCCCCGGCATGAAGGCCAGGGGCCGGGGACGGATCGTCAACGTGGCGTCGGCGCACGGCCTCGTCGCCTCGCCCTTCAAGTCGGCCTACGTCGCCGCCAAGCACGGCATGGTCGGGCTGACCAAGGTGGCGGCCCTCGAGCTCGCCGAGACCGGCATCACCTGCAACACCATCTGCCCGGGCTATGTCTGGACGCCGCTGGTCGAGAAGCAGATCGCCGAGCAGGCCGCCGCGCACGGCATCGCACCCGAGGCCGTGGTCCGCGACGTCCTCCTGAAGAGCCAGCCGAACAAGCGCTTCGCCACGGTCGAGGAGATCGGCGCCCTCGCCGTCTTCCTCTGCACCGAGGCAGCGAGCTCGATCACCGGCACCGCCTTGCCGGTGGATGGCGGCTGGACCGCCCACTGAGCAAACACGAAGGGAGCAAGCCATGGAAACGACCCTGCTCGAGCCCGGCACCACGGCCCCGGAGATCGCCGGCGAGGCCCGCCCCGAGGTGCCGGCGCCTGCGACGACCAAGACGGTCAACCTGGCGCTCCAGGGTGGTGGGGCGCACGGTGCTTTCGCCTGGGGCGTGCTCGACCGCCTGCTCGAGGACGAGCGGCTCGTCTTCGAGGGGGTGTCCGCCACCAGTGCCGGGGCGATGAACGCCGTCGTCATGGCCTATGGCCTGGCCGAGGGCGGCCGGGAAGGAGCTCGCCGAGCGCTGACCGGCTTTTGGCGGCGGATCAGCCATTCGGCGGCCTTCGGGCCGCTGCAGCCCTCGCCGCTCGACCGGCTCCTGCACAACCACTCCCTCGAGTATTCGCCGGCCTTCCTGGTGCTCGACCTGATGAGCCGGATGTTCTCGCCCTACCAGTTGAATCCGACCAACTACAACCCGCTGCGCCAGGTGCTCGAGCAAACCGTCGACTTCGAGCGGCTGAGGGCCGCGTCACCGCTCAAGCTCTTCCTGTCGGCGACCAACGTGCGGACGGGCAAGGTCAAGGTTTTCGGCAGCCACGAGATCACGGCCGACGTGGTCATGGCCTCGGCCTGCCTGCCCTTCATGTTCCAGGCCGTCACGATCGACGGCGAGGCCTACTGGGACGGCGGCTACATGGGCAACCCCGCGATCTTTCCACTGATCTACGAATGCGCGGCGACCGACGTCGTCGTCCTGCACATCAACCCGCTGTTCCGCCCCGAGGTGCCGCAGAGTGCTTCCGAAATCATGAACCGGATCAACGAGATCTCGTTCAATTCGTCGCTGATGCGCGAGATGCGGGCGATCGCGTTCGTCACCCGGCTGATCGACGATGGCGCGATCTGCCGCGGCGGGCACAAGCGGATGCACATCCACGCGATCGCCGCCGACGAGGTCATGCAGCGGCTCTCGGTCATGAGCAAGCTCAATGCCGACTGGGAGTTCTTGACGCATCTTCGCGACGACGGTCGCGATGCGGCCGCAGCCTGGCTTGACGAGCATTTCGACCAGCTCGGTCGCCAATCGACGGTCGACATCCATGACCGCTATCTCTGAGCTGCAGCACGGCCGGCCGGCACCGTTTGTTCCGCCCTGGCGCAGGGTCCTGTGGGCGCTCGGGCGCACCGTCCTCGGGACCCGGTGCGACCGGCCGCTGCCCGCGCGCACGCGGCGCGCGATCGCCGAGGCGGAGGCGGAAAGCGAGATCCTGGTCGGCTGGACGCAGGTCGCAGCGATCATCGGCTTCGCCCTGCTCTACGCCGTCTCGCCCAAGGCCTTCCCGCCGGACGTTGCGTTCGAGCCGGTGCCCTGGGCTCTCGGCGCCTATGCCCTTTTCACCCTGCTGCGGCTGGCATTGGCCTGGCGCCGGCGACTGACGCCCGCTTTCCTCGCACTCTCCATCGTCGTCGACATGGCGGTCCTGATGCTGACGATCTGGAGCTTTCATCTCCAGTACGGCGCTCCGGCGGCACTCTACATCAAGGCGCCGACCTTGATGTACGTGTTCATCCTGATCGCCCTGCGCGCCCTGCGCTTCGAGGCGCGCTGGGTGCTGCTGGCGGGTGGCATGGCGGTCGCCGGCTGGCTGGCGCTCGTCGCCTTTGCCGTTCTGCTCGACCCGGCGGGCCTGCCGGTGACCCGCAGCTATGTCGAGTACATGACGTCCTACCGCATCCTGGTCGGCGCCGAGATCGACAAGCTGGTGTCGATGACGATGGTGGCGATCGTTCTTGCGGTGGTGGTCGGCCGTGCCCGCTCGATGCTCGTCGAGGCGACCACCGAGCGCCTTGCCGGCGTCGAGCTCTCGCGCTTCTTCACGCCGGAGGTGGCGGCCACCATCAAGAGTGCCGACATGGCCATCGCCCCTGGCGACGGGGTGCTGCGCGAGGCTGCCGTGATGTTCGTCGATCTTCGCGGCTTCACCCGGCTCAGCCAGCGTCTGACGCCGCAAGAGGTGATGCAGCTTCTGGGCGACTACCAGGAACGCCTCGTTCCGGTCATTCGCGCCCATGGCGGCAGCATCGACAAGTTCCTCGGCGACGGCATCCTCGCGAGCTTCGGCGCGGTCAGGCCGAGCACCACCTTCGCCGCCGATGCGCTGCGCGCTGGCGAGGCCCTGGTGGAAGCCGCCGCCGACTGGGCTTCCTGCCGCGAGGCGAGCGGGCGACACGCGTTGCGGATCGGCATCGGCATTGCCGCGGGAACCATTCTCTTCGGGGCTGTCGGTCATCGCGACCGGCTGGAATACACGGTCATCGGCGATCCGGTGAACCTCGCCGCCAAGCTCGAGGCGCATACCAAGACCTTGGGCGCCATGGCACTGTCGACGCGAGAGGTCTACGATCTGGCGCGGGAGCAGGGCTTCCAGCCGCTCGGTTCCGTCAGCATCGCCAGTGAGGCCGACGTCGCGGGAGTCGACCGAAAACTCACGCTCGCGATCTACTCCAAGCAGGCGTGAGAGAAGGGAAGCTGCAAGGCAAAAGCCGACAAATCCGGGCTGCAGGCTCGAGCGCGCCTCTTCGCTTGGACCACGTCGGGCGGCGGTTGTGCCGGGGGCGCGGGCGTTGCGGTTCTCGAGCTCGACCGGGCCGAGATCGCCCGAGGCTGAGGGCAGCCGCCACCGACACGGGAATGACCAAGCGAACGCCTTGCGGATGAAGCTGCTCCGGTGATCGCGAAGGGCCCATCAGCGCGACTGCCAGGCGTTGGTGGCGTAGTCGAACCAGCGGCTGACCCGCCTGCCGTCGTAGTGGTAGCGGATGTGGCGCTCCTGAACGGGCGGGCGCACGGCGCTGGGGCGAAAGGCGCCGACGCAGCGACCGGACGGGTGGCGGACGCTGGGGTAGACGACGCCGTTGCTGCCGGCCTCGCGCAAATGCCGGCCGAGGCTGCGGCTGGCGCCGTAGTCGTCGGGATCGAGGACGGCGGCGCGCGCCGGTTCCGGCAGGCTGGCGATGTCGTGGAAGGTCTGGTCGATGCGCCCGACCACGACCCGCATGTCGGCGTCGCGGATGCCGTCGCCGCTGTCCCGGGCGTAGCGCTCGAAATGGTGGATCGTCTCGGTCAGCGCCGTCGCGAGGCCGCTCGCCGCGTAGTAGACCCCGTAGCTGCCGTCCGAGAAGCGCGAGCCCTTGGGGTTCAGGTGCGTGAAGGAGGCCATGACGTAGCTCGCACCCGGGCCGCTGACACGCTCCTCGGGCGGCACCAGGGCGATCTCGCCGACCTCGTCGCGGATGCGCGGATTGGTGAGCATCTCGGCGGCGATCAGCGCATCCCAGACGGCCGGGTCCGCATCGACCCGCTCGAAGAGGTCGATCGGCGGGTAGCGCGAGGCGATGATCCGGGTGGCCCTGGGCCAGCGGACGCGGGCGAGGGCCGGCTCGGGCACTGTCTCAGGACCAGGGGGCACGGGCGGCATCGAGATAACCGCGCACGGCAGCGAGGTCGGTGACGTCGCCGGCGGCCATCCGCTCGAGCGGCGTCTGCCCGCCGAAATGCCGATTGGGTCGCTTCACCCACTCGTCGGCCTGGCGGCTGTCGGGGTAGAGGATCTGCAGGGCCTTGTAGATGCCGGCGACATAGCCGATGCGGCGGACGACATCGCTCGAGAGCTTCGCCACCTTGCCGCTCTTCCATGCATAGAAGGTGCGCTCGGCAGGGTCGCCGAGGATACGCCGGGCGTCCGCGTTGTCGATGCCCCAGAGCCGCATGATGCCGAAGAAGCCGCGCAACAGGTCGGCCTGCCGGTGCGGATCGCGCAAGAGCGCGTCGGTTGCGGCCTTCACAGGGTGGGCGAGTGCCATGGCGGTCTCCGGGCTCGCTCTCGAACATGGTCTGCGGATTTGCTCTATTCAAGCCTTTCATGCAGAACTGCGGCATCCCGGCAGCGAGCCCAATGCCGCGGTCCGTCAACTTCCACCCTTCATGAACCGGCCGTGGGCAACCAGGGTGCATGTCGTCGTGAACCGACAAGGCCTCGTGGGCGACGCGCAGACGTTTCGGGCGGCAAGGGCCGGCATGAACGACACCACGTCATTGGCATCTCCAGAACGCCCCCAGCCCTCGCGGGCACCGGCGATTTCGTCCCCCTGCGCGCCCATCGTTCGCGGTGCCGGATGGCCGCGGGCGAGGAGGCGATCCCGGCAACCGGCGCGACGCTCGGCCGTGGCGGCACCGCCGGGAACACCGTCGATGCAGGCCGTCTGCCGGGCACCACGGCTGGCGAAGAGCCCGGCATCGAGGACGCCTTGATTTCGTCCTGGATCGGGCTCTTTGCGCCGGCCGGCACGCCGACGCTGATCGAGCGGATCGACCTCGTTGGCGGCCCGCAGTAAGCAGTCGGGCAGGGGGCGACTCCGGACCGACGGCCATGGGCGCCCCGCGTCCAGCCGCGCAGCCGGCCTCGCGCGCCCGACCGCCGATCGACCCAGAGCAGCCATTGCAGGTGACATGACCGACGATCGAATCGACTATGCCCGCCACTTCGCCGGCGGCCTGCCGCCCGCCAAGCCGCGCGACGCCATCGTCCGCCGCTACAATTTCGGCTCCGGCCACAACGATCCGGACGTCGTCCCGGTGGCGGGCCTGGCCGAGGTGGCGGCCCGGGTCATCGAGCGCGAGGGCAGGGGCCTCGCGGTCTACGAACTCGGCGGCAGCCCGCTCGGCCATCTGGGGCTGCGCGAGGTCGTGGTCGCCAAGCTCGCCCGGACGCGCGGCATCGAGGTCACGACCGGGGACGTGCTCATCACCTCGGGCTCGCTCCAGGGCATCGACCTCGTGAACAAGCTGCTGCTCGAGCGCGGCGACGTGGTCGTGGCCGAGGAGTACAGCTATGCGGGGGCGCTCGCGCGGCTGGCTTCGCTGGGCGTGGAGGTGGTTCCGGCACCGCTCGACCAGGAGGGCATCCGTCCGGATGCGCTCGACGAGGTGCTGGGCCGGCTGGCGGCAACCGGCCGCCAGGCGAAGTATGTCTACACGATCCCGACCGTGCAGAACCCGACCGGCGCCATCATGGGCATGGCGCGACGCCGGGACATCATCGCCGTGGCGAAGCGGCACGGCACGCCGATCTTCGAGGACGAGTGCTACGCCGACCTCATCTGGGCGGGCGAAGCACCACCCGCCCTCTATGCCATGGCACCGGAGCAGGTGCTGCATATCGGCTCCTTCTCCAAGACCGTGGCCCCCGCCCTGCGCCTCGCCTATCTGGTGGCACCCTGGGAGGCCCTCGGTCGGATCCTGGCGCTCAAGACCGACGGCGGCACCTCCGCCCTGGACCAGATGATCGCCGCCGCGTTCCTGAAGGACCACTTCACCGACCACGTGGCGAAGCTGAACGCCCGGCTCCGGCACAAGATGACGGTGATGGTCGAGGCGGTCGGACGCGAGTTCGGCACCAGCGTCGAGGTCACCGCACCGCCGGGCGGGCTCTATATCTGGCTCAAGTTCCCCGAGAGCGTCGAGGTCGAGAAGCTGGTGGCGCCGGCGGCCGAGGCGGGGGTCGGGTTCAATGCCGGGGGGGCGTGGTCGGTGGACCCGGCGGCGGGTGCGCATCACATGCGGCTCTGCTTCGGCCTCGCCACCATCGAGGAGATCGAGGCCGGCATCACCGCCCTTGCGCAGGTCTGCTTCGAAGAGACCGGCGTGCCGGCCCGGAGCGGCAACGTCGCCAACGCACCGGCAGCCTGACGGGCGCCGCGGGGCACCCGGACCCGCGAGGCTAGAGCGCTGTCGACACTGTGGGCGGGGTGGTGCTGATCCTGATCAGTGCTGCGGCCGGCGCCCACGCCTTGACGGTGCTCCTCGCCATCCTCGCCTTCGCCCGCCTGGTCCGGCCGTTCGGGATGGCGCCCGCCGTGATCGTGCTTGTGCTCGTTGCCTCGACGGCCGGCGGGCGGCTGTCGTTCACGCGGGCCGCGGCGCTGGCGGCGGGGCTGGCTCTGCTGGCGGTGCTGCCCTTCAAGGCCGGGCTGGGCCTGCCGGTCCCGATCGTCGCCCGGCCCTGGTGAGCCCCCTTCGCGGCCGATCTCCTCGCCAATTTCTCGCTCGGTCTCGCCACGGCGCTGCAGCCGGCGAACCGCGTCCATCGCGCCATCGGCGTCACGCCCGCCCCGCTGCTGCCGGGGTTCGTGCTGGGCCCCATGATGGAGGAGAGCTTCCGCCGAGCCATGCTGCTGTCGCGAGGCAGCCTTGATATCTTCGTGTCCCGACCGTTGAGCGCTACGTTTCTGGTCATCTCGTCGGCATTGCCGGCCTGGGCAATCTGGACCGGAGTTCGCTAGACTGAAGCGACAACTCGTCTTCCGGGACATCTGTGACGCCGCCGTTTGCGTTTTCTCATCTGGCTTCGAGCTATGGCTCGACGACCATCACCCTGCACTTCTTCAGGTAATCGTCGTTCAGCTCGACCCCGAGCCCGGGTGCGGTCGGCGCTGCGAGCCGGCCGTTCCTGGTCTTCCGCTCGAAGGCCTCGGTGACGATGTCGTAGCGGCCGTCCGGCCAGTAGGGGAACCACTCCATGATGACGAAGTTGGGGATGGCGAAGACCACCTGAACGGCGGCCGCCGTGCCCACCGGGCCGCCGCAATTGTGCGGCTGGACGTGCAGGTTGTAGACATCGGCCATGGCGGCGATCTTCACCGTCTCGCTGATCCCGCCCGTGAGGTTGACGTCCGGCTGGAGGATGTCGATCGCCTGGCGCTCGATGAACGGCCGGAACTGGTAGCGGGTGTAGAGCCGCTCGCCGCCGGCGATCGGGATCTTCACGTTCTCCATGACCTTGACGAGCGAGTCGACATTGGTCGTCTCGACCGGCTCCTCGTAGAAGAACGGCCGCGACGCCTCGAGCAGGCGGCCATAGCTGATCGCGTCCGCGGTGCCGAGATTGCCGTGGATGTCGAGGCAGATGTCGAGGTCGGGGCCGACCGCCCGGCGCACCGCCTCCACCCGCCGCACGCCCAGCATCGCCCAGTCGCGCGGGATGTGCCGCGGCGGGAACTCGAACTTCCCTTCCTCGTTTCGCTCCCAGGGGTCGAACTTGACGGCGTCGTAGCCCTCGGCCGCGATCTCGAGCACCCGGTCGGCGTATTCCTCGGGCCTACACATGTCGATGTTCCAGCCGTTGGCATAAAGGCGGATATCGTCCCGGAAGCGCCCGCCCAGGAGCTCGTACACCGGGACACCCAACGCCTTGCCCTTGATGTCCCAGAGAGCCTCGTCGATGGCGCTCACCGCGCCCATGAGCACCGGCCCCGCCCCCTGACCCCAGAAGGTCTTGCGGTAGAGGCGGTCCCACATGGCCTCGATCATCATGGGGTCGGCGCCGAGCAGGTGGCGCTCGGCCAGGACCTTGACCATGCCGACGCCACCGTCCTGGGCGTCGCCGTAGGCCAGACCGACCTCGCCCGCCCCGTAGATGCCCTCGTCGGTGTCGACGCGGATCGTGATCGGGCCCTGATGGACGTTGAAGGAGTTGCCGTACTCGGCGCGATAGATCGTGACCTTGGTGATCTTCATGGCGAGCCTCAGCGGACCTGAATCGTCTCGAAGCGGGCGAGGTAGTCGTCGTTCAGCGTGACCCCGAGCCCGGGCGTGTCCGGGATGCTGAAGCGGCCGCCCCGCTGGTGCGGCTCGAAGGCATCGGTGACGATGGCGTAGCGGTCGTCCTGCCAGTAGGGGAACCACTCCATGATGATGAAGTTCGGGATCACCGCGTCGAGCTGCACGCCCGCCGCGGTCGAGACCGGCCCGCCGCAGTTGTGCGGCTGGACGTGCAGGTTGTAGGTCTCGGCATAGGCCGCGATCTTGCGCGCCTCGGTGATGCCGCCGCAGAGCCCCATGTCGGGCTGCAGGATGTCGAGCGCGTCGGCCTCGAGATAGGGCCGGAACTGGTAGCGGGTGTACAGCCGCTCGCCGGCCGCGATGGGGATGCGGACGTTCGCCGACACCTTCTTCATGCAGGCCGGGTTCATGGGATCGACCGGCTCCTCGTAGAAGAAGGGCCGCGACGCCTCGAGCATCCGGCCGTAGAGGATCGCATCCGTGGTGCCGAGATTGCCGTGGATGTCGAGGCAGATGTCGACCTTGTCGCCGACCGCCCGGCGCACCGCCTCGACCCGGCGGACGGCGAGGAGCGCCCAGTCGCGGTCGATGTGCCGGCGCGGATACTCCCAGCGGCCGTCGGGCGTCGTGCCGAAGGGGTCGAACTTGAGCGCGTCGTAGCCGTCGGCCACCACCTTGAGCGCCGCCTCGGCATAGTCCTCGGGCGCGTTCAGGCCGGTGTACCAGCCGTTGGCGTAGACCCGGATCTGGTCGCGGACCTTGCCGCCGAGAAGCGCGTGGACGGGCTGGCCCAGCGCCTTGCCCTTGATGTCCCAGAGCGCCTCGTCGATGGCGCTGATCGCTCCCGTGACGATGGGCCCGGCGCTCTGCCCCCAGAAGGTCCGCCGGAAGAGCGTGTCCCAGAGTTGCTCGATGCGCATCGGATCGGCGCCGATGAGATGCCGCTCAGCCAGGGTCTTGAGCATCCCGATGCCGCCCTTGGCCCCGTCGCCGTAGGCCAGCCCGACCTCGCCCGCGCCATGGATGCCCTCGTCGGTGTCGATTCGCAGGATCACCGGGTTCCAGTTGGTGTGGAAGTCGCGGCCGTAGTCGACGTCGTGGATGGTGACGGTGGTGATCTTCATGGGCGGGGCTCTCGTTGGCTCAGGGCCGGATCAGGCCGAAGGCGCGCGGCAGGGCAAGGGTGAGGTCGGGCCAGAGGCCGATCAGCATCACGACGCAAAACCCCACCGCGATGAACGGCAGGAGGGCGCGGCTCAGGGAGGCGATGCTCAACCGGGCGACGTTGGAGACGACGAACAAGACGTTGCCGATGGGCGGCGTGATCAGGCCGAGCACGCAGTTGACGATCAGCATGATGCCGAGCTGCACCGGATGCAGGCCGGCGCTGGCTGCGAGCGGCAGGACGATCGGCGCGAAGAGGATGATCGAGATGCTGGCGTCGAGCCAGAGGCCGCAGAAGAGGAAGAAGACGGTGATGATCAGGACGACCGTGAAGGTGTCGCCTGCCACGCCCGCGAAGAGCTGGGTCACCAGTGCCGGCATGTTCTCCATGGCGAACACCCAGCTCACGGCCGAGGCGCCGGCGATGATGAAGAAGAGACGTGCCGTATCGAGCGTCGCCGTCGAGAGGATCGAGGGCAGGTCGCGCAGGTGGATGGTGCGCAAGAAGACGGTCCCGACGACGAGCGAGTAGACGACGCAGATGCCCGCGGCCTCGGTCGGCGTGAACCACCCGACGATGATGCCGCGGATGATGATGATCGGCATGATGATGGCGAAGAACGCGTCGCGGAAGCCGATCGCCAGGCCCCTGGCGGTGACCTCCACCTCGACCTTGGGATATTGCCGCCGCCAGGCGATCACCCCCACGGTCGCCATGATGGTGAGGCCGAGCACCAGGCCCGGCAGGATGGCGGCGGCGAACATCGCCCCGACAGAGACGTTCATCACCGCGGCATAGATGATGATGATGGTCGACGGCGGGATGATCGCCCCGATCAGGGACGACGAGGCGGTGACGGCGGCCGTGAAGGCCTTGTCGTAGCCCTGCCGCACCATCGCCGGGATGAACATCTTGCCGAGTGCCGCGACGTCGCCGAGCGCCACCCCGGTGACCCCGGCGAACATCACCGAGGCCAGGACGTTGACCTGCGCCAGCCCGCCGCGGATGCGGCCGATCAGCATGTTGCAGAAGGTGAACAGGCGATCGGTGAGCTGCGCCCGGTTCATGATCTCGCCGGTGAGCAGGAAGAACGGGATCGCCATCAAGACGAACACGTCCATCCCGGCAAACATCCGCTCGGGCAGCATGCGCAGGAAGAGCGGGTTGCCCGAGAGCAGGAAATAGACCGTCGACGAGAGCAGCATGACGAAGGCGATCGGCATGCCGACCGCCAGCAGGAAGAGGAAGAGGACGATGAACTCGACGATGCCCATGGCCGGCGGTCAGGCCTCGAGGCCGCTCAGCCGGCGCAGGTCGCGCCACGCACCGAAGACGAGAAAGACCAGCATCAGCGCCGCCGCCACCGGGATGGCGGCATAGGCATAGGTCAGGCTGATGCCGAGGGCGGCCGCACGGGTGCCGCCGCGGGCGAGCGCGATGGCCCAGGACTGCTGCAGGAGGACGTAGAGCAGCCAGGCGATCGGCAGGCGCAGCAGCAGCATGAGCGCCGCCCGGGCCCGCTCCGGCAGCGCGTTCGGCAGGAGGTCGAGGGCGATGTGGTCGTTGCGGTGGACCAGAACGGCGGCTCCGAGCATCGCCAGCCAGACGAGCAGGTAGCGGGTCAGCTCCTCCGACCAGGCGTAGGAGAAGCCCATGAAGTTGCGGGTGGTGACCAGCATCACGATGACCCCGGTCATCACGACGAGAGCCGCGTTGCAGACGACGAGAACCAGGGTCGCGAGCCCGTCCGCGAGGCGCCGGACACGATGGTACATGGCGGCCTCTCCGCTGCGAGGGTAGGCGGCCGCCGCACTGGCGGCGGCCGCTCCGTTGGTTCGCCCGACGGGCCGTGGTCAGCGGTAGCCGAAATGCGCCTCGGCCTCGGCCACCGCCGCGAGGATGCCGTCGATCAGCTCGGGATCGACCTGCGTCCGCAGCCACTCGAGCGCCGCCGGCTGCGCGCGCTCGCGGAACGCGGCCTTCTCGGCCGCCGTGGGGTCGTAGATCTGGACACCCTGCGCCTCGAGATAAGCCCGGCCGGAAGCCTCGTTGGCGACGGAGAGACCGCGGTTGACGGTGAGCCCGATGGCGGCAGCCTGGTCGATGGCGGCCCGCAGATCCTCGGGCAGGCCCTGGTACCAGGCCTCGTTCACCACCACCGTGTTGATGCTGTAGACGTGGCCGTCCAGGATCATGTTGTCCTGAACCTCGTAGAGCTTGGGGATCATGAACGTCGGGATGGCGTTTTCCTGGCCCTCGACCACGCCGGTCTGCAGGGCCGTGTAGAGCTCGCCCCAGGCCACCGGCGTCGGCGACATGCCGAGACTGCGGGCGATCTCCATGTGGAGAGGGTGGTTCATGGTGCGCATCTTCAGGCCCGCCATGTCCTCGACGCCACGCAGCTCGCGGCCGGCCGAGGTGTAGTGGCGAAAGCCGCCGTTCTCGGTCCAGAACAGCGGCCGCAGCCCGGTGGCCTCGGCCATGCGGTCCCGCATCATCTGCCCGAACTCGCCATCCAGCACCCGCCATGCCACCTCGCGGCTGACGAAGAGATAGGGAATGCCGAACACCTGGATGTCGGGGAAGGTCGAGGCGAAGTGGCCGTCGGCGGGGTCGGCGGCTTGGATGATCCCGTCCTGGACTTGGTTGACCAGCGATTCGATGCCGCCGAGCTGGCTGCCCGGGAACATCTGGACGTCGATCCGGCCGCCCGAGCGCGCCTCGATCTCGCGCGCCATCACCTCGTGATGCGTCCAGGCGAAGTTGTTCTCGGTGACCGGCGTGGCGCTGGCGTAGGTCATGGTGACCTCGGCCTGCTGCGCCAGAGCCCCGGTCGCGGTGAGCGCGACGACGGCGACGAGGGCAAGTGAACGCTGCAGCATGAAGGGCCTCCCTGGCTTCTCGCGTGCCGGTGCGCCGGCACTGCCTGACTGGGCCGCTCCTTATCAGTGTGGAATGTAACATACAAGTGCCTGTTGCAAGTCCCGGACGGCTGGGCTAACGCAGCGGGAAAGGTGGCCGGCGGGAGGGGCGTGCGGCGCAGCAGGGGCGGCAGGGTGATGGCGGAACGGCCCGGGGAGCAGGCGACGAGCGGGCCGGCGGCGGTCGACAGCCTGCCGTCGATGCGCCGCGTCCGGCGGCCGCGGTCGCTCACCGCGATCGTGGCCGACCAGTTGCGCGAGCTGATCGTCACCGGCCGGATCGACATGGGCGAGCAGCTCTCCGAGAACGTGCTGGCCGAGCGGCTCGGGGTCAGCCGCACGCCGGTGCGCGAGGCCTTCATGCGGCTCGCCGCCGAGCAGATGGTCGAGGTGCGCCCGCAGCGCGGCACCTTCGTCTTCACCTGCACCGAGGACGAGGTGCGCGAGATCTGCGAGCTGCGCGCGATCCTCGAGACGGGTGCGCTGCGGCTGGGGGCCGCGCGCGACCGGGCGGCGCTGGTAGCGGCGCTGGCGCGCGCGCTGGTCGAGGGCGAGCTTGCGCTGAAGAGCGGGCCAGAGGCCTATCAGCCGGCCGATCGGGCGTTTCACGACACGCTCATGGCGGCCGCCGCCAATGGCCATCTGGTCGAGGCCTACGCACGCATCACCGGCCGGGTGCAGACGCTGCGCTGGCGCTACACCCGCACGCTCGACCAGGTGCGCGAGTCGCAGAACACGCACGAGGAGATCGTCGCGCATCTCGCGCGCGGCGACGACCAGAGCGCCGAGGCCGTGCTGCGCGAGCACGTCCACAAGAGCTATCGCGTGTTCCACCTCCTCTTCCTCCGCGACCCCGGGATCTCGGGGGACCGCAAGACGCCACAGAGAAGGCCGAAAACATCATGAAGATCACGAGGCTCCGGGTGCGCCAGGTGAGCGGCACAATGACCACCGACGGGCCGTTCTGGGAGGAGCGTCTCGTGCGGCCGCTCGACATCTATCCCGAGCACCGGGACGATTTCCCGCCCTGGGGCGGCGAGCAGGTCGACGGCACCAGCTTCAGGTTGACCCAGTGGTTCCTCGTCGTCGAGACCGACCAAGGCGTGAGCGGCACGGCCGGTCCCTTGTGGCCCGATGCCGCGAGGCTCTGCCTCACCCAGCTGGCACCGTTGATCGTCGGCCAGGACCCGCTCGCCATCGAGAAGCTCTGGGACCAGATGCACCGCGCCCAGGTGCACGGCCGGCAGGGCGATGCGATGATCGCACTTTCGGCGGTCGACTGCGCCCTCTGGGACCTCAAGGGCAAGGCGCTGGGCCAGCCGGTCTGGCAGCTCCTCAACGGCCCGACGCGCTCGGAGGTGCCGGCCTATGCGTCGATGCTGGGCTACGCCGTCAACGATCTCGGCCTCGTGCGCGAACGGGCGCTGGCGTTCAAGGAGCAGGGCTACACGGCGCAGAAATGGTTTTTCCGCCACGGCCCGATGAGCGGCCACGAGGGGCTGAAAAAGAACGTGGCGCTGGTGCGCACGCTGCGCGAGACGCTGGGCGACGACTACGACATCATGCTCGACTGCTGGCAGAGCATGAACGTCGACTACGCGGTCGAGCTCTGCTCACGTATCGAGGAGTACCGGCCGCGCTGGCTCGAGGAGGCGTTCATGCCGGACCGCATCGACAGCCACGTGAAGCTCAAGGCCAAGACCCGTATCCCCCTTTCAGGTGCGGAGCACGAGTACACGCGCTGGGGCTTCAAGCGCTTCGTCGAGAAGGAAGCGCTCGATATCCTCCAGCCCGACATCTACTGGTGCGGTGGCCTCTCGGAGACGCTGAAGATCACCGCCTACGCCACGGTGCACGACCTGATCGTCATCCCGCACGGCCATTCGACACCGATCGGCATCCACTACTCGGTGGCGCAGTCGCCGATCCACACGCCGTATCAGGAATACCTGGTGAAGTGGAACGAGATCAACATGCACTTCCTGGCGCAGCCGCTGCGCCCCGAGGGCGGCTCGATCCACCTGCCGCACGGTCCCGGTGTGGGCATGGAGCTCGATCCGGCGAAGATCGAGGCCGAGGAGGAGCTGACCATCTGATGCAGGTCCGCGGGCGGATGCCGGCCGTCGACGGATTGGCGACCAGGGCCACTGGTCCATAGGCTGGCATCGAACGATCAGGCGAGTGCCCGTTCAAGCCGCCAACAGCCCGGCCAGCGCGAACCCGACATGGGCGAGCGTCGCAGCAAGCGTCGCCGGCGCCACCACGCCCGGCGTGTCGGCCGGCTCGAGCGCGGTCTCGTCGGCGGCGGCGAAGGTGGCGGGATCGGCAGCCGCAGCGAAGCGCAGGGTCGCAGAGCTGGTGCTGTAGCGCTGGATGGCGACGTCGGTCTCGGCGGTGGCCGCCGTGCCGGCGCAGCCCTGGCTGCCGGCCAAGTGAAGGGCACGGCGCGTGCGGCAGGCGATGGGCACACGCGGCAGCCGCTCATTTGCGCCGGGCTGTCCCGGCCTGAAGGCGGTCGGGTCGGCCGGCCGGACGGCGGGATGGGCGATCTCGACGACCTCGCGCGAGCCGGAGGCCGCCGCCAGGGTGCGGGCAGCGAGGCGTAGCGGCTCACGGCAAGCCCTTCGCGAGCGTCCCGAGCCTTGCCCGACAATGCAAACAGTGCATTCTCGGTCGCCGAGCGTCGGCAACCGAACACTCTCGGATGAGATGTCACCCATGCAAGCGATCGACACGGATCTTGCCATCATCGGCGGCGGCGGGGCCGGCCTGCGGGCCGCCATTGCCGCGGCCGAGGTCGACCCGGGTCTGCGCATCGCCCTCGTCTCCAAGGTCGTGCCGATGCGCAGCCACACCGTGGCGGCCGAGGGCGGCTCCGCCGGGGTGATCACCGACAAGGACACGGTGGACCTGCATTTCAGGGACACGGTGTCGGGTGGCGACTGGCTCTGCGACCAGGACGCGGTCGACTGTTTCGTTGCCCATTGCACCGCGGAGATGGTGCAGCTCGAGCATTGGGGCTGCCCCTGGAGCCGCAAGCCGGACGGCGACACCAATGTCCGCAATTTCGGCGGGATGAGCACCGCGCGGACCTGGTTCGCCGCCGACAAGACCGGCTTTCACATCCTCCACACGCTCTTCCAGACCTCGCTGAAGTACCCGTCGATCCGCCGCTTCGACGAGTATTTCGCGGTCGATCTCGTGGTCGAGGACGGGCGCTGCCAGGGCCTCGTCGCCATCGAGATCGCGACCGGCGATTTCCTGCAGATCCGCGCCAAGGCGGTGGTCATGGCGACCGGCGGGGCCGGCCGCGTCTACCGGCAGAACACCAATGCCGGCACGGTGACCGGCGACGGCATGGGGATGGCCTACCGGCACGGCGTGCCGCTGCGCGACATGGAGTTCGTGCAGTACCACCCGACAGCACTGCCCGGCAGCGGCATCCTGATCACCGAGGGCTGCCGCGGCGAGGGCGGCTATCTCGTCAACAAGGACGGCTACCGCTACCTCCAGGACTACGATCTCGGCCCCGTGGTGACGGAACCCACGCCCAAGACCATGGAGCTCGGCCCCCGCGACCGGCTGAGCCAGGCCTTCTGGCACGAGGAGCAGGCCGGCCGCACCGTCCTGACCCCGCTCGGCCATGCCGTGCATCTCGAGCTCATGCATCTCGGCCGCGCGAAGCTGCGCGAGCGGCTGCCGATGATCCAGGAGCTCGCCCAGACCTTCCTCGGCATCGATCCGGCCGAGGCGCCGATCCCGGTCTGCCCTGCCGTGCACTACACCATGGGCGGAATCGGCACCGACAGCCGCACCGCCACGCTGCTGCCCGGTCTCTACGCCTGCGGCGAATGCTCGAGCGTCGGCATCCACGGTGCCAACCGGCTGGGCTCGAACTCGCTCGCCGAGCTCTGCGTCTTCGGCCGCGTCGCCGGCGAGGAGGCCGCCCGCTTTGCCCGCGAGGCGAAGCCGGGCGATGCCGCTGCCCTGAGCCGCGCCGCCGAGGAGATCGAGCGGCGTGCCCTGGCCCTCCTGGCCGGCGAGGGCGGCAAGGATCGCATCGCCACGCTGCGCGACGCCATGGGCGACACGATGGAGGAGGGGGTCGGCATCTTCCGCAGTGCGGAGGGCATGCAGGCGAGCTGCGAGAAGATCGCCGAGCTCAAGGACCGCTATCGCCGCGTCCATCTCGACGACCGGACCAGGAGCTTCAACACCGAGTGGCTGACCGCGATCGAGCTCGGCTTCCAGCTCGACGTCGCCGAGGCCATGGCCTGGTCGGCGCTCAAGCGCGAGGAGTCGCGCGGCGCCCACAAGCGGCTGGACCGGTTCGACAAGCGCGACGACGAGCGCTTTCTCCGGCACTCCCTGGCCTTCCACCAGCCCGACGGGCCGCCGCGGCTCGACTACCAGCCGGTGAACATCACCCGCCTGCCGCCGGCCGAGCGGGTCTATGGGGGTGCCGCCAGGCACGCGGCGGCAACGCAGGGAGCCGGAGCATGACCGAAAGCGGGCGGGAGATCGAGATCGAGGTCTTGCGCTACCACCCGGAGCGGGACAAGGAGCCGCGTTTCCAGACCTATCGTGTGCCCTTCGCCCACGACACCTCGGTGCTGCAGGGTCTGCAATACATCAAGGACCACCTCGACGGCTCGCTGACCTTCCGCTGGTCCTGCCGGATGGCGATCTGCGGCAGCTGCGGCAAGATGGTCAACGGCGAGCCCAGGCTCTCCTGCCACACCTTCCTGCGCGACTACTACCCCGGCAGGGTCAGGGTCGAGCCGCTTTCCCACTTCCCGATCATCCGCGACCTCGCGGTCGACCAGACCGACTTCCTCGAGAAGCTCGAGAACATCAAGCCCTACATCATCCGCGACGAGGAGAAGCCCGTCAGCGCGGGCGTCTACCGGCAGAGCCCGGACGAGTTCGCCCGCTACCAGCAGTTCAGCCAGTGCATCAACTGCCTGCTCTGCTACGCCGCCTGCCCGCAATACGGCCTCGACAACGACTTCCAGGGCCCGGGCATCCTGGCGCTCCTGCACCGCTACAACAGCGATTCGCGCGACCAGGGCAAGGCCCTGCGCATGCCGATCGTCAATGCCGAGGAGGGGGTCTGGAGCTGCACGCTGGTCGGCTACTGCTCGGAGGTCTGCCCCAAGCACGTCGACCCGGCAGCGGCCGTCAACCGCAACAAGGTCAACAGCACCATGGACTATTTCCTCCGCTTCCTCTCGCCGCGCGGGGCGAGCTCGTGAGTGCGCGCAACACCTATGTGCGGCCGATGGCCGGCTGGTACCGGCGCAACCCCCGCTTCATGGCCTATGTCCTGCGCGAGGGGACCAGCGTCTTCGTCGGCCTTTACGCGGTCATCCTGCTTTGCGGCCTGACCGCCCTCGCGCGTGGTCCGGAACCCTTCGAGCGCTGGCTGGCCTTCCTCGCGAGCCCGCTTTCGGTGCTGCTGCACCTCGTGATCCTGGCGGCCGCCGTCTATCACACCTGGTCGTGGTTCCAGGTCGCACCGAAGGCGACCCCGCCCCTGGTGCTTCGCGGCAAGCCCGTCCCCGACAGCGCCATCATCGGCGGCGGCTATGCCACCTGTGCCGTGGTCAGCCTCGTCGTTCTCGTCCTTGCCTGGTGGTGAAGAAGCCCATGCCGAAACGCTCGCACGAGCCCATCTTCTGGTCGCTGTTCGGCGCCGGCGGTGTCGTCTCGGCCATGGTGCTGCCGGTCCTGGTGCTGATCACGGGGACTCTCTGGCCGCTCGGCCTGATGCCCGAGGATGCCCTCGGCTATGCGCGGATGGAAAGCTTCGCCGGCAGCCTGATCGGAGCCCTGGCACTCCTCGTCGTGATCTCGCTCACCTTCTGGCACGCCGCCCACCGCATCGCCCACTCGGCCCACGACCTCGGCATGCATCGCGGCCTCGGGGTCTGGAAGGCCGTCTGCTATGGCGCCGCTCTGCTCGGAACGCTTTGGACGGCAGCCGTGCTGACGACCCTCCTCTTCTGATCGCCGCCCGGGCGCGATCCCGGCCAGGACGACCGCTCGGCCCGTGGCCCCGAGCCCGGCTGCGATGGCATTGATGCTCGAGAGCAGCTCGAGCAGGAGGGCCTTCGCCCTCGCCCCGAGCTCGGCCCCGGTTGCCGCATGCTCCTCGAGGATCAAGGCGAGGATGCGGTCGCGCATGGCGGCATCCGGCATCGGATCGGCATGGAGGCGCATGATCGACGGTGCTGTCGAGGCCGAGGCCGTTGCTGCATCGCCGATCATGGAGTGAACAGGCGCCCAGCGCGGTGGCACGATTGTCGATCCAGCTCGCGAAACGCGGCGAGCGTCGCTCGCGTGATCCCGGCGGTCACCAATGGGTGTCCGTCGCGGTCGCCACCCACCCAGTCGCCAAAGGCCAGCCGCGGTCGCGCACCCCGTGCCACGTCGCGCGCGCCTTCGATGGCGACCGCAGGCCGATGCCCCGCTGCGGCGACGAGTGGACGGCTCGCCGCACCGGCCCGCGTCCTTGCGCTGGATCAATGCGCAACGCGCCGGGACGAGGGATTTGGGTGGCGGCCCTGGACCCGGCGTCGGACGCACGCAGATGCGGCCACGCGGATGCGGGCTCGCACGACGGGGCGTGTGGTTGCGACCGGTGCCCCCGAAAGGAGACGGACCACCATGACCCATGTCGTCTACGGGGTCTGGGACGGGAAGGTGTACGACAAGCGGTCCGGAGCGGCTGGCACGCCGACGCCGGACTATGTCCTCGATAACTTCGACGAGTTCGACGAGGGCAACCCGATCCGGGCGTTCTTCGGGGATCGCGGCTTCTTCGTGTTCGACGAGACGGTCAGCCTGGTCGAGGCCCTCTACCACTACATGAAGAAGGCCGCCGAGCAGTCGTGCGGCGTCTGCACGCCCTGCCGGATGGGCACGGTGCTGGTCCGCGACGCACTCGACCGGATGCGGCGCGGCCTCGATGCGCCGCTCGATCTCGACCAGATCGCGATGCTGGGCGCGCAGATGCGCGCGACCTCCCTCTGCGGCCTGGGCCAGACCTGTGCCGTGGCGCTCCTCGACGCGCTCGGCCACTTCCGCGCCCGCCTCGAGGCCGAGACCGCGCCCGGCCGGCCGATCAAGGCCCAGCACGGCATGGCCTACGTCACCGCACCCTGCATCGAGGCCTGCCCCTCGAAGGTCAACGTGCCGCGCTACATCGACTACGTGCGCGACGGCAAGCCCGCCAACTCGCTCGGCGTGCTCCTGCAGAAATACCCGATGGCGGCGACCTGCGGCCGGGTCTGCGTGCGCTATTGCGAGCAGGCCTGCCGGCGCAAGTTCGTCGACGAGGCGGTCGGCATCAAGACGCTCAAGCGCTACGTCGCCGACCAGCAGAGCGGGCCCAACGCGCTGAAGTTCACCCGCGACATGATCCGCAAGCCGCTCGCCGACGGCATGCGGGTGGCCGTCGTCGGCGCCGGCCCGGCCGGCCTTTCCTGTGCCTATCACCTGCTCCTGCGCGGCTATCACGTCGACGTCTTCGAGCGGTCGGACCAGGCGGGCGGCATGGCGCAGATCGGGATCCCCAGCTACCGCCTGCCCAAGGATACGCTGGCGATGGAGACCGACATCATCGCCGAGCTCGGCGGGCGCTTCCTCTACGGCCAGCAGCTCGAGCGCGACTTCGCCATCGACGACCTGTTCGTCCAGGGCTACCGGGCCGTGTTCCTCGGGCTCGGCTGCCAGGCGGGCTCGAAGCTCGGCGTCGCCGGCGAGGAGGAGGCGCGCGAGGGCTATTTCAGCGGCATCGACTTCCTCCTCAAGGTGCACGACCACGTCGAGGGGAAGGCACCGCTGGCGCTGAAGGGCGAGGTGCTGGTGGTGGGCGGCGGCAACGTCGCCATGGACTGCGTGCGCTCGGCGATCCGGCTGGGCGCCGAGCGGGTCCACGTCCTCTATCGCCGCACGCTCGAGGACATGCCGGCCGACCCGGGCGAGATCGAGGACGCCGAGGCCGAGGGTGTGCAGTTCCACACGCTCTGCAATCCCGTGCGCGTCCTGACCGAGCACGGCCGGGTCACCGGCGTGGTGGTCGCGCGCATGGCGCAGAGCGAGCCCGACGCGAGCGGCCGGCGCACGGTGCGCCCGATCCCGGGCAGCGAGGTCACCATGCCCTGCGACCACCTGATCGCGGCCATCGGCCAGGAGGTCGAGGACGGTGCGCTGATCGAGAAGGACGGCATCACCCTCGACCAGTGGCGCTGCGTGGCGGCCGACACCACGCTTGCGACGTCGCGGCCCGGCGTCTTCGCCGGGGGCGACTGCGTGACCGGACCCTCGACGCTGATCTGGGCGATGGCGGCCGGGCTGAAGGCCGCGCGCAACATCGACGACTGGGTCCAGCGCGGCTCGATCCGGTTCTTCAAGCGTTCGCGGATGCGCAGGCTGATCGCCGACAACAAGCTCCTGGCCAACGACGTCGTCGAGACGCCGGTGCGCAACGCCTATCGGGTCCACAATCCCGAGCTCGACCCCGAGTTGCGCAAGCACATGTTCGAGGAGGTCGAGCAGACGATCGGCGCCGCCGAGGCCTATGCCGAGGCGCAGCGCTGCATGCGCTGCTACCGGGTCTATTCCGTCGTCACCCGGCACCCGATTCCGGAAGGAGCGACCTGAGCCGTGTGCACGACCCCTCCCGCCGGCCAGCCCGGGCGAGAGCCCGCCGAGGCGACCATCCCGCTCGAGATCAACGGCACCGCCTGCCTCGCGTTCCCGAACGAGACGATCCTCGCCTGCGCGCGTCGACACGACATCTACGTCCCGACCCTCTGCGAGCTCGACGACATCGACCACACGCCGGGCACCTGCCGCGTCTGCGTGGTCGAGATCCTGCAGGCGGGCAAGGACGCCCCGCAGGTCGTCACCGCCTGCAACACGCCGGTGCGCGCCGGGATGGCGGCGCAGACCCGCTCGAAACGGGCCCGCGACATGCAGCGGCTGCAGGTCGAGCTATTGATGGCCGACCATCTGCAGGACTGTGCCACCTGCATCCGGCACGGCAATTGCGAGCTGCAGGACGTCGCCCAGTATGTCGGGCTGAAGGAGAACCGCTTCTACAACCGCGCGCTGACCGAGGCGCGGCCCATCGACCTCTCCTCGCCGTCCATGGTCCGCGACATGCGCCGCTGTGTGCGCTGCCAGCGCTGCGTCGCGATCTGCCGCCATCACCAGTTGGTCGATGCGCTGGTGATGGAGGGCACCGGGCTCGACCGCGTGGTGGCCCTGCGCGAGGCCGACGACTACGCGAGCTCGCTCTGCGTCTCGTGCGGGCAGTGCGTGCTCGTCTGCCCAACCGGTGCGCTCGGCGAGCGTGACGAGACCGACCGGGCGCTCGACTATATCTGCGACCCCGAGATCGTGACCGTGGTGCAGTTCGCGCCCGCCGTCCGCGTCGCCTTCGGCGAGGAGTTCGGGATGCCCGCGGGCACGAACGTCGAGGGCCAGATCATCGCCGCCTGCCGCAAGATCGGCATCGACGTCGTCCTCGACACCAATTTCGCCGCCGACGTGGTGATCATGGAGGAGGGCACCGAGCTCCTCTCGCGGCTCAAGGAAGGCCGGCGGCCGACCTTCACCTCCTGCTGCCCGGCCTGGATCAACTTCGCCGAGATCCACTATCCCGAGATCCTGCCGTACCTGTCCTCCACCAAGTCGCCGCAACAGGTGCTCTCGACCATCGCCAAGAGCTATCTGCCGGCCAAGCTCGGCGTCGACCGCGAGCGCATCCGCGTGATCTCGATCATGCCGTGTGTCGCCAAGAAGGACGAGGCGGTCCGCCCGCAGCTCGCCGCTGACGGCCGGCCCGACACCGACCTCGTCCTGACCACGCGTGAGTTCGCGCGCCTGCTGCGCCGCGAGGGGATCGACCTGAAGAACCTCGAGCCCTCGAGCTTCGACAATCCCTACATGAGCGCCTATTCCGGCGCCGGTGCCATCTTCGGCACCACAGGCGGGGTGATGGAGGCCGCGGTCCGGACCATCTACGCCATCGTCAACGGCCGCGAGCTCGAGCGGATCGAGCTGACGCAGCTGCGCGGCTTCGAGGGCCTGCGCGAGGCGCGGGTCGACCTCGGCGGTGCCGTCGGCGAGGTCAAGGTCGCGATGGTCCACGGCCTCGGCGACACCCGCCGGCTGGTCGAGGCCGTGCTCGCCGGCACGGCGGATTACGACTTCATCGAGGTCATGGCGTGCCCCGGCGGCTGCGTCGACGGCGGCGGCTCGCTGCGCTCGAAGAAGGCCTATCTGCCGCTGGCGCAAAAACGCCGGCAGACGATCTACGCGGTCGACCAGGCGGCCAAGGTCCGCCAGTCGCACAACAACCCGCAGGTCCAGGCCCTCTACCGCGACTTCCTCGGCGAGCCGGGCTCCGAGCTGGCGCACGAGCTGCTGCACACGCTCTACGAGGACCGGCGGCGCGAGCTCACCCATACGGTCAAGGAGGTCTGGGACGACATCACCATGAGCACGATGGTCTACTAGGGCGCGGCAGCGCGCGCCCAAAGCGACCCCCGGGACCTTCTTCATGATTCTGCCCCACGCCGCCTTTCGCGACCGCCGCGCCGTCCTCCTCGGCTTGGCCGCGCTCGGGGCCTCGAGTCACGCCCTGGCACGCGCCGCGGCCGCAGGGGAGGGCACGCCGCTCACGCTCTGGGGCATTCCGGCGACACCGTCGGCGGTGTTCGCCCGGGCCGTTGCCTCGGACGGCTTCCAGGCAGCTTCACCGGGGGCGCGGTTCGACGTCTGGAAGAGCACCGACCAGATGCGCGCCGGGGTCGCCTCGGGCGCCTTCCGGCTGTTCGCGACATCGACCTACGCCGCCGCCAACTTCTTCAACCGGGGCGCCGGCACGCGGCTGGTGAACGTCGTCACCTGGGGTATTCTCTACGTGATGGCGCGCGACGACGGCATCCGTGGCGTCGAGGACCTGGCGGGGCGGACCGTGCTCCTGTCCAACAAGCACGAAGCACCCGATCTTCTCTTCCGCCTGCTGCTCGGCTGGTCCGGGCTGGACCCGGACCGGGACGTGACGCTCGACTATGTGGGCTCGCCCGGCGAGGCGGTGCCCCTCTTTTTGGCCGGCCGCGGCGATGTCGCGGTCCTGCACGAGCCCGCCGCGACCGCCGCCCTCCTGCGGGCCCGGCAGGAGGGCATCGCCATCGTCCGCGCCCTCGACGTGACCGAGCTCTACCGCCGCCACACCGGCCTGCCGGCGGGAATTCCGCAGGTCGGGCTCGCCGCCAGCGAGCGGATGGTCGAGACCGAGCCCGAGGTGGTCGCCGCCGCCCATGCGGCCTGCGTCGAGGCCGCGGCCTGGGTGCGGGCACACCCCGACGCGGCCGGGGCCGCCGCCGGCCCTGTTCTCGGGCTGCCGGCACCGGTGATCGCGGCGTCGCTGCCGCACGTGCATCTCGACGTGATCCCGGCGCAAGAGGCGCGCGCGGACATCGAGCTCTATTTCAGCCATCTCATGGAGCTGGCCCCCGGGATCGTCGGCGGCAGGCTGCCCGATCCCGGCTTCTACTGGGGCTGAGCGGCGCCGTGGGACCACGCAAGCCGCGCCTCTGGGGCCTTTTGGGCATCGGCCTGCTGCTCGGCCTCTGGCAGTGGGGGCATCAGGCCTACGGCCCGCTCGTCCTGCCCAGTCTGGGCGACACGGCGGCGACATTGCTGGCCATGGCGAAGGCCGGGCTCGTCGGTCCGGCGCTGGCCGAGACAGCAGGCCATGCCAGCCTCGGCTGGGTCGCCGGTGCCACGCTCGGGACCATGGCCGGGATCCTGGCCGGGCTGCGCGAGGAGATCCAGGGAGCCCTGCAGCCGGTCGCGATCATCCTCCTGGGTGTCCCGGCGATCGCCTGGGTGGTCCTGGCCCTGCTCTGGTTCGGCGGGCCATGGGCGGTCGTCTTCACCGTCACCGTCACGACGGCACCACTGGTCTTCGCCGCCGCCGTCGAGGGGGTGCGCAGCCTCGATGGCGGGCTCGTTCGCATGGCGCGGGTCTTTCGCGTGCCGTTCCCGGCGCGGCTGCGCCACATGCACGGCCCGCACATGCTCAGCCACCTGTTTCCGGCGCTGACGACGACGCTCGCCATGTCGTGGAAGGTCGCGGTGATGGCCGAGCTCCTGGCCGGTGCCGGTGGCATCGGTGACGGCCTGGCCCGGGCACGCGCCCATGTCGACACCGCCGGGATCATGGCCTGGGTGGTGGTCGTCGTCGGCGTGCTGCTGGTCGTCGATCTGGCGCTGCTCCAGCCGCTGGAGCGGCGCTTGTGGGTCTGGCGCGACGACGGGCGAGGGGGGCGACGTTGAGCGAGGCCATGCTGCGCTTCGCGGCGGTGGACCTCGCCTATGACGGCGTGGCAGCACTCTTGGGCATCGACCTCGAGGTGCCGGCCGGCAAGGTCACCGCGCTTATCGGCCCCTCCGGCTGCGGCAAGAGCACGCTTATCGCCCTGGCTGCCGGCCTGCTCAGCCCCGATGCCGGACGGGTGCAGCGACGGGGCAGCCGGCTCGCCGTCGTGTTCCAGGACCCGGCGCTGCTGCCCTGGCGAACCGCCCTCGACAATGTCGCCTTCGCCCTGATCGCCCTCGGCCTGAGGCGGGCGGAACAGCGCGCGCGTGCCCAGGCCGCCCTCGACGCCGTCGGCCTGTCGCCCGAGGATGCCAGGAAGTATCCCCGCCAGCTCTCGGGCGGCATGCGCCAGCGCGTGGCGCTGGCCCGCGCGCTGGTCATCGAGCCCGACCTCTTGCTGTGCGACGAGCCCTTCGCCGCCCTCGACACGCGGGTGCGCAAGGACCTGCGCCAACGCCTGCGCGCGGTCCACGAGCGCACCGGCCTGACGATCCTTTTCGTCACCCACGACCAGGAGGAGGCGATGGCCCTGGCCGACCGCGTCGTCGTCATGTCGATGCGCCGGATCGAGCAGGTGGGCCCGCCGGACGAGATCCGCGCCCGGCCCGCCAACGACTTCGTCAGGGCCTTCACCGCCGTCTGACCACCCGGCACCGGCCGGCATGGCGGCGGCGCGCAGCCGGCCCGGCATCGCCGCAGTCATCGAACGCGCCGACACGAGGCGCTGCACCTGCCGATCTCGCTTGGATCGCCGCCCGGCAATGAAGGTCCGATGCTGCTGCGCAAGCTTTGGCGCGGCCTCTTCACCGCACGGTAGATCATTCGCCGTGACGGCTTGCATTACCGCGTCTGGCCGGGGCGTCCTCCGGTAGCGCATCGGTCACAGTTGATGTTGCGGAAATGTCGAAGCGGTCAAGTCGAAAACGCTTCCCATTGATTGACTTGAAGATCATCCTTTAGTGCGTGGGTTAATTTGCCGTGAGCGCGCGGCGACCAAAGATCGTTGCGGTACAATTAAGAAATTGTTATCATTACGGCAAATAAACCATAACGTATCGGTTGGGTGCGCTGGTTTTTGTAGGCATCTATAGTTTCATCGTGGGCCAGGGAATAAGGCCTCCGGTGCATTTTACCCTGCATGCCACGAAAGTGACTCCCTCGCCCTCGGCGACGGAGGGCAGAGGAGAGTAGCGTTGGCCGCCATCGATACGCATGCCGAAGCCGGTCGCCTCGCCACGGCCAGGCTCGGTCGCGAGCCGGTCGCCATTGTCGGCATCGGCTGTCGCTTTCCGGGTGGCGCGACCTCGCCGGCCACCTTCTGGCGCAACCTGGTCGGCGCCGTGAACGGGGTCCGCGAGATCCCGCCCGACCGCTGGAGCCTCGAGAGCTTCTTCGACCCGGAGCCGGGCAAGCCAGGCCGCTCGGTCACGAAGTGGGGCGGCTTCATCGACCAGATCGACCAGTTCGACGCCGGATTCTTCGGCATCTCGCCCCGCGAGGCGGCCGAGATGGACCCGCAGCAGCGGCTGATGCTGATGGTCGCCTGGGAGGCGCTGGAAGACGCCGGCGTGCCCGCCGACCGGCTGCGGGGCACGGGCACCGGCGTCTTTGTCGGCGTCTCGATCAACGACTACGCCATCCTGCAGAAATACCACCCGGCCACGGACAGCATCCACGCCGGCACCGGGACGGCGCTCAGCATCGTCGCCAACCGCATCTCGCATCGCCTCGACCTCAGGGGGCCGAGCGTCGCCGTCGATACCGCCTGCTCGTCCTCGATCGTGGCCCTCGACCTCGCCTGTCGCAGCCTCTGGGACGGGCATTGCGACGTCGCCCTTGGCGGCGGCGTCAACGCCCTGCTCGAGCCCGGCGGCTTCCTCTATTTCAGCGCCGCCGGCATGATGTCGATCGACGGCCGGGTGCACGCCTTCGCCGCCGACGGCACCGGCTTCGTCCGCGCCGAGGGGGCGGGCATGGTGGTGTTGAAGAGGCTGGCCGACGCCGAGGTCGCCGGCGACCGCATCTACGCCGTGATCCGCGCCACGGCCGTCAACCAGGACGGCAGCACGCCGACGCTCACCGGCCCGAGCCAGACGGCCCAGACGGCGATGCTCGAGCAGGTCTGCGCGCGCGCCGGCATCCCGCCCGAACGGGTCGGCTATGTCGAGGCGCACGGCACCGGCACGCCGGTCGGCGACCCGATCGAGGCGGGCGCCATCGGCAGCGTCTTCGGCCGGGCCCGCAATGGCGCCGGCCCCCTGCCGATCGGCAGCGTCAAGACGCAGACCGGGCACCTCGAATCGGCGGCCGGCATCGTCGGGCTGATCAAGACGAGCCTGGCGCTGCACCACCGCACCCTGCCGCCCAACCTCCATTTCGAGCGCCCCAACCCGGCGATCGACTTCGCCGAGCTCAACCTCGAGGTGGTGACGGCGCCACGCCCGCTCGACGAGCCCCGGCCCATCGCCGTGGTCAACTCGTTCGGCTTCGGCGGGACCAATGCCTGCGCCTTGCTGGAGGCCGCACCGGCGCCGTCGGCCGCCGCTCCCAGGGCCGTGGCCCGGGGCCCGGACATGGCGCTCGTCCCGGTGTCGGCCGCCACCGCCACGGCGCTCAAGGCGCGTGCCGCCGACCTTGCCCGGGCGCTCGGCCAGGCCGATCCGCCGCTGCTCGCCGATGCCGCCGGGACGCTGGCGCTGCACCGGGCGCATCTCGGCCACCGCCTCGCGGTCGTCGCACGCTCGACGGCGGAACTGGTGGAGCGGCTCGACGCCTTCGCCGAGGGCCGGCCGGCGCCCGGGGTCGAGGACGGCGCCCCGGCGGTCCTGGTCGCCGGGCGCAGCGAGGAGCCCGCACCCGTCGTCTTCGTCTTCGCCGGGCAGGGCGGTCAGTCCTGGCGGATGGCGCGCACCCTGCTCACCGAGGACCCGGTCTTCCGCGCCACGGTCGAGCAGTTCGACGGCGTCTTCCGGGGCATCGCCGGCTGGTCGGTCGTCGACGAGCTCATGGCCGCGGAGACCGCCTCGCGGATCGACAGCACCGCCGTCACCCAGCCCGCGATCTTCGCCGTGCAGATCGGCCTCGTCGCCCGCTGGCGCGCCTGGGGCGTGGTGCCCGACATGGTCGTCGGCCACAGCTTCGGCGAGGTGGCGGCCGCCTACACCGCGGGTGCGCTCTCCCTCGGGGACGCGGTCCAGATCATCTACCACCGCGGCCGGCTGCAGGACGAGACGCAGGGCGCCGGCAGCATGGCGGCGGTCGCAATGGCGGCGGGCGACATTCGCGCCCGGCTCGCCGCAGAGGGCGAGGAGCAGGTCGAGATCGCCGCCGACAACGGCCCCCAGATGGTCACGCTCGCCGGCGACAGCGTGGCGCTGGCACGCTTCATCGAGGGGTTGACGAAAGCCGATCCGGAACTCTTCTCCCGCATGCTCAAGGTCGACTACGCGGCGCACAGCCGGCAGATGGAATCGATCCGGGACGCCTTCGTCGCGAGCCTCGCGGGCCTCGCCCCGCGGCCGCCGGCGATTCCGATGATCTCGACCGTCACCGGCAAGGCCGTCGTCGACGAGCAGCTCGACGCCGACCACTGGTGGCGGAACGTCCGCCTGCCGGTGCTCTTCCAGGACGCCCTGGCCGAGGCGCTCCGCCGAGGCGCCGGGGTCGTGGTCGAGATCGGGCCGCACGCGACGCTCTCCGGGATCATCGCCGGCAACCTCGCCGAGGCCGGAAAGCGGGCGCTGGTGGTGCCCTCGCTGCACCTCAAGCACGGCGATTTCGACCAGCTCTACGCGTCGCTCGCCGCCCTCCACGTCCAGGGCGTGCCGCTGTCGTGGGACGCCCTCGTCGAGCCTGCTCACGGCCGCCTGGAGCTGCCGGCCTATCCCTGGGAGCTGCAGCGTTTCTGGGCGGATTCCGAGGAGAGTCGCGCGGTCTATTTCGCCCCCCCGGCGCATCCGCTGCTCGGCCGGCGGTCGCGCGGGGCCGAGCCCCGCTGGACCAACGAGATCAGCCTCCGCAGCCACCCCTTCATCGCCGACCACCGTGTCGACGGGACGGTGCTCTTCCCGGGCGCCGGCTATGTCGAGCTGATGTTGGCGGCCGGCCGCGCGGTCCTCGGCGAGGGCCCGCTCGAGCTCGAGGACGTGACGTTCCACGACGCTCTGTTCATGCAGGAGGAGCAGTCGATCCAGCTCGAGACCGTCCTCGACCTTGAGCGCGGCCTGGTCCGCATCCACAGCAGGGTGCGCGACGGTGCCCCGGAATGGACCCGACGCGCCACCGCCCGCGTGCGCCTTGGCGCCTCCGGCGTGACCCCCTTCCAGCCCTTTGCGGTCGAGGCGTCGCCGGTGGCGCGCGAGGCGTTCTACGCGCATGCGCAGGCCCAGGGCCACGACTACGGCCCGACCTTCCAGGGGCTCGTCGAGGTGCGCGGCGGCGACGCTGCCGCCTCGGGCACGGTCGAGCTGCCGGCCGCCCTCCGCGGCGAGATCGAGCGCTACGTGCTGCACCCGGCACTCCTCGATGCCTGCCTCCAGGTCGGCTTCGCCCTGCAGCCGATCGGGCACGAGGACGATGCCGGTCCCGCGGTCATCATGCTGCCGACGGCGCTGCGCCGGCTGCGCGTGCTGCACCCCGCCGAGGGTCCACTGAGCGTCGCCTTGCGCGTCGCGCGCGAGAACTCCCGTGGTGCCGAGTGCGACCTCGTCGTCACCGATGCGGCGGGCGGGCTGGTGGTCGTGCTCGACGGCTTCGCCAGCCGCAAGCTGCCGTCCAGCACGGCACGACGGGCCGGCGTCGCCGCGCTCAAGGCCTACCAGGAGTTCTGGCAGGAGGCGGCGCTCGAGCTGCAGCAGCCGGGTGGCGCGCGCGGCACCTGGCTGCTCCTCGGCGACCGGGACAGCACCACCGACGCCCTCGGCCA
Source organism: uncultured Geminicoccaceae bacterium (assembly GCA_964460465.1). GTDB lineage: Bacteria > Pseudomonadota > Alphaproteobacteria > Geminicoccales > Geminicoccaceae > SLRI01. Next base: position 44,446 of record CAYWSB010000024.1, read on the forward strand.
GGCGCTCGCCGCCGGCGGTGCGGTGGCGATCGCGGCGGTGCCGGGCGAGGGTTTCGCGGCCGACACGGGAGGCGGCTACGTCGTCAGGCCCGAATCGGCCGCGGACATGGCTGCCCTGATCGATCGGGCCCTGGCCGACCATCCGGACCTTGCCGGAATCGTCCATCTCTGGGGGCTGGCGATGCCCGAGCCCGCGGCCACGGATGGCACCGCGCTCATCGAGGCGCAGAGCCGGCGCGTGCTCTCGGCCCTGCATCTCGTCCAGTGCCTGGCGCGGCACGAGGCGGCTGCCCCGCGCCTCTATATCGCGACGCGCGGCGCCCATGTCCTGCCGGGCGAGCCGACGCCAGCGGGGCCGGACATGGCACGCCTGGCGCAGGCGCCGTTGGTCGGGTTTGCCCGGACGGCCGCCAACGAGCAGCCGCAGCTCCGCCTGACGGTGCTCGACCTCGATCCCGTGGCACGGGACAATGGCGAGGGGGCGGCTGCCGACCTGATGGTCGAGATCGCCGCCGATTCGCCCGAGCTCGAGGTGGCGATCCGCGGCGCCACCCGCTTCGTCAACCGGGTCGACGCCGTGGCGCTGGAAGGCCTGCCGCGTCGCAAGGTCCCGGCCATGGTCGGCGAGACCACCGACTTCCGGCTGACCATGACCGCACCGGGCGTGTTCGACAACATGCTGGTGACCGAGACGCCGCCGGTCGAGGCCGGCCCGGACGAGGTGGTGATCGCCGTCAAGGCGGTCGGCATCAACTTCCACGACATCCTCTCGGCCGCCGGCATGATGCCGGAGGGCTCGGAGGACATCGACGCGTGGGAGTTCCTCGGCCTCGAATGCGCCGGCGTCGTTCGCGCGGTGGGGACAGGGGTGTCGCACCTGCGCCCGGGCGACCGGGTGATGACGCCGGGCAAGGGCTGCCTGGGCTCGGCCGTGCGGGTGACGGCCTCGGCCGTGCAGAAGCTGCCGGACGAGGTGAGCTTCGTCGAGGGGGCGACGCTGCCCACGGCCTTCATGACCGCGCACCACGCGCTCAACCGCCTCGGCCGCATGGCGTCCGGCGAGCGGGTCCTGATCCACGTCGCCACCGGCGGCGTCGGCCTCGCCGCCACCCAGCTCGCGAGGCTGGCGGGCTGCGAGGTCCTCGCCACGGCCGGCAGCGAGGTCAAGCGCGACTATCTCCGCCGGCTCGGCATCGCCCACGTGATGGATTCGCGCTCGCTCGACTTCGCCGACGAGGTCATGGCGGCGACCGGCGGACGCGGGGTGGACATCGTCCTCAACTCGCTGCCCGGGCCCTTCATCGACAAGGGCCTGGCCATCCTGGCGCCCTATGGCCGCTTCCTCGAGATGGGCAAGCGCGACCTCTTCGCCGACAAGCCGATCGGGCTCCGGGCGCTGCGCCACAGCAACGCCTTCCTCACGGTCGACCTCGACGGCATCGCGCACGACCGGCCGGACGAGCTGTCCCGGCTCATGGCCGACGTGGCGACCATGCTGGCCGACGGCCGCATCAAGCCGCTGCCGGCCGAGGTCTTCCCGCTCGCCGACGTGGCCGACGCCTTTCATCACATGTCGAAGGCGAGGCATATCGGCAAGGTCGTTGTCACCACCGACGCCGCGGACCTCGAGATGGCGCTCGACCCTGTGCTGCCGCTCGAGCTCGCCGCCGACGGCGCCTATCTCGTGACCGGGGGGCTCGGCGGCTTCGGCCTCGAGGTCGCCCGCTGGCTCGGCCGCCATGGGGCCGGCCGGCTGGTGCTGGTGTCGCGCTCGGGTGCCGCCACGGACGCGGCCAAGGCTGCCGTCGCCGAGCTCGAGGCCGGCGGCAGCGAGGTCGTCGTCGTCGCCGGCGACGTCACCGAACCCGCCGATGTCGCCCGCGCGGTGGCCGCCGGCACGGCCGACGGCCGGCGACTGCGCGGCGTGGTCCATGCCGCCATGGTGCTCGACGACGGCTTCGTCACCCAGCTCGACGATGACCGCTTCCGCAAGGCGCTGGACCCCAAGATGCTGGGCGGCTGGAACCTGCACGCGGCGACGCTCGGCGAGCCGCTCGATCTGTTCGTCACCTTCTCGTCGGTGGCGGCCCTCCTGGGCTCCACCGGCCAGGCCAACTACGTCGCCGGCAACGCCTTCCTCGACAAGCTGGCGGCGCATCGCCGGGCGGCCGGGCTGCCGGCGGTCTCGGTCGCCTGGGGGGCGCTCGGCGGGCAGGGCTTCGTCGCCCGGAACGAGGCGATCGCCCGCTACCTCGAAAGCCAGGGCATAGCCCCCATCAGGCCCGACGAGGCGCTCGACTGGCTCGGCCGGTTGCTCAGGCTCGATCCGGTGGCCGTGGCCCTCGCCAGGGTGGACTGGCAGAAGCTCGGCCAGGCGCAGGGTGCCGTCGCCGCCTCGCCGCGGGTGGCGCATCTCATGAGCGTCAAGGAAGGGCGCGGGGCCGGCGGCCGGGTGCGCGCCGAGATCCTCGCGGCCCCGGCGGCGCGCCGGCCGACGCTGATGGCGAAGTTCCTCAAGGCGCAGGTGGCGCGCGTGCTCCGGGTCGAGGCCGCCGACATCGACAACGACCGGCCGCTCAACGAGCTGGGCCTCGATTCGCTCACCTCGTTCGAGCTCAAGAACCGCATCGAGGCCGAGCTGGCGGTCAGCCTGCCCGCCAGCAAGTTCCTGCAGAAGCCGACCATCGCCGGGCTCGGCGAGACGATCCTCGAGAAGCTCGGCGAGGCCGCGGCCGAGGAGGCGGCGGCGGTGCAGGCCGCTGCCATGCCGTTGACGCCATGGCAGGAATGGCTTTGCGCGATCGAGCGCCTCGCGCCCGAGGGCGAGGCGTTGCGGATCAACAACCATCTGGGCTTCGCCATCGCCGTGCGCCCGGCGATCGACGTGGCGCGCCTGGCGGATGCTTTCGCGGCGATGATCGAGGCCCACCCGGGACTGCGCAGTTGCTTCGTGCCCGGACCAGACGGCCCGACCTTGGCGGTCCTGGACCGCCATCCGGACGGACTCGTGGTCAGCGATGCGCGGGACCTGGACGACTCGGCCTTCAGCGCCCAGCTCGCCGCCAGGCAGGACGCGCCCTACGACTTCGCGAGCGGCCCGCTCGTCCGGCTCGAGCTCTTCCACCGCGGCGACGACCACGACGTCATCCTGCTCACGGCGCACCACGCCGTCGTCGACGGCTGGTCGCTGATGCTGCTGGTGGGCGAGATGTTCGCGGGCTACTTCGGCGCCGGCGACCAGCAGGATCTGAGCGAAGGCCAGGGCTTCGACGCCATCGATTTCGCCCGCTGGCAGCGACGCTTCATGTCGAGCCCCGAGGGCCAGTCCCAGCTCGCCTACTGGCGCGATCAGCTGCGCGATCCGGGCCCGGCGCTGGCCTTGCCCTACGACACGTCGCCACCGCCCGGTGGCAAGCTCGCCATGCGGGTCGGCCGGTCGCGGAAGGTCGCGATGTCGTCCGCCGATTCCGCCGCCGTCATCCGCTTCGCCGCCGATCTCGGCATCAGCCGCTATGTCGTGATGCTGGCCGCGTTCAATCTCCTGCTCTTCCACTACACCGGCCGCACCGATCTCCTTGTGTCGGGGACCGCGGCCGCCAGAACGCGGCCGGAGCTCGAGCAGGTGATCGGCTCGATCTACAACTTCATCTTCTTCCGCAACCGGCTGGCGCCGACGACGAGCTTCCGCGAGCTGGTCGAGCAGGTGGCCGTCACGGTGGCGGACGGGCTCGCCAACCAGGACTACCCCGCCGTCGCCTATCTCGACCAGATCGACCCAGGCTACCTCCGGGAGCGCTCGGTGCTCGATCAGGTGGCCTTCCAGATGCTGCGGCCCGAGAACCTCGACGATCGCGGCTTCGGCTCGATCCTGCTCAACGAGGCCGGCGCCAGGATGCAGTTCGGCTCGCTCGAGGTCGAGACCCTCGGCGTCGAGGGACGGGGATGCCTGCGCGAGCTGACCGTCTACCAGATCGAGCACAACGACCGTATCCACCTGACGATCAAGTACGACGCCGACCTCTTCAGCGCGGCCACGGCCCTGCGCATCCTGGACGACTACCAGGCGGTCCTCAGGGCCTGCGTCGACCGCCCCGAGGCGAGCCTTGCGGCGCTGGTAGCCTCGGTGGCCCCCCAGATCGACGTCGACGCCGGTGAGGATTGACGGCACCCGACACGGGGACAGGCTGGGGCGTGGCCCGTCGACCGTTGGGCGGTCATTCGTCCGCGCCTACGGCGCCGTCGTCGTGCGCTGGCGGTGGCTGATCGTTGCGCTCACCCTGGTCGTCGTGGTCGCGGCCGGGCTCGGCCTGCGCGACCTCACCTTCAACGCCGACAGCCGCCTCTTCTTCGGGCCCGACGACCCGGGAAGGCAGGCGCTGGACGCACTCGAGAACACCTATACCCGGGCGTCCGGACTGCTCTTCGTGCTGGCCCCGGCCGATGGCGAGGTGTTCACCAACCGTACGCTCGGGGCCGTGGCGGCGCTGACCGAGGCGGCCTGGCGGCTTCCCTGGGCGACGCGGGTCAATGCGCTCACCAATTTCCAGCACACCCGTGCCGAGGGCGACGAGCTGATCGTCGAGGATCTCGTGCCCGACCCGGAAGCGCTCGGGGCGGCCGAGCTCGCCGCCGCCCGGGCCATCGCCCTCGGCCACGATGAGCTCGTCGACCTCATGGTCTCGCGCTCCGGCCACGTGACCGCGGTCAGCGTCGAGATCCTCAAGCCCGGCCTGGCGCGGGGCGAGGTCGAGGAGGTGGTGACGGCCGCCCGGGCCATCCTCGACGAGCTGCGCCTCGCCTATCCCGAGATCGGCTTCTACCTCACGGGCGGCCTGATGGCCGACATCACCTTCGCCGAGGCCGCCAAGCGCGACGTCGTCACCCTCGTGCCGGTGGTCGTGCTTCTGGTGGCCGCCATGCTGGCGATCGGGCTCTGGAGCCTGACGGGCAGCCTCGTCACGCTCGTCGTCGTCGCCTTCGCCGTGGTCATCTCGCTCGGCCTCGCCGGCTGGGCCGGCGTGGTCCTCAACGCCGCCACGGCCGGCACGCCCATCGTGATCATGACGCTGGGTGTGGCCGACTGCGTGCACATCATCGCCACGATGCGGCAGCGCGAGGGCGGCATCGGC
>CAYWSB010000025.1:0-9003 GCA_964460465.1 uncultured Geminicoccaceae bacterium
CAACTTCGCAGATCACGCAGAGCAGCAGAAGGCGGCCCTCGGCGGCCGGTTACGCTGGAGACGGACTTGATCACGATGATCGGTCCCGTGCCGGGGGCTGGCGTGGCGTCGAGGTCGACGCAGTCCGGGACGATGAGCGGCAGCGGGATTTCGGCACGATGCAGCCCGGCGCCGGCCCATCGCGCGACGAGCTGGAGCCCACGGCGAAGGCGGTCGTGCCTGCCCGTCCATCGCTTCGCGAAGAAGGGCGGGATGGTGTTGGCCTCGAAGGCGCGCAGGCGGACCAGCCGGTCGAGCCAAGCCCGGCCCGCCTCGAGATGCGCTGCCGCACCGTCGCCGTCCAGGATGTGCGGAATGCCCACGCCGCGGTCGATCTGGTCCGGCTCGTGGCGATAGAGCACGTCCGGATGGCTGTCGAAGATCTTGCCGATCCAGCTCGTGCCGGAGCGGGGGCTGCCGATGAGCACCAGCGGACGCCGTTTGGCACCGGATGGCTTGACGGAACCCGTGTTCGGCCCTCTACATGTCATGGGCAGGCGTCTTGTCCAACAGCCGATCCTTCTGTCGCGGCTCTATCGCTGGGAACGGCCGTCGCAACGAAGCCTGGGGAAATCATGGAAGTCACGCACTTTACGGACGCGGAGCCGGGGTTCAAGCGCGGCCGCATGGGCCGTGTCTCGGACGGGCTCGCGGGTCCGGGGGCCGCTCGATGAAGGGTGTGATGCTCAGCCGACGCCTGGCACGGAGGTGGCTTCTGGCGCTCGTGCCGACAGGGGCGATGCTGTCGATCAGGGGTGCGCGAGCCGCAGCGCCGCCATCGCCGGCGGAGTTGCTCCTCAATGCGCTGGGCGCGCCCGATTCACTGGCGACGATCGGCAGGGCGGCGACGGTGGCCGGGAGAGACGCCGGGCTGCGGCACGCCACCGCCGAAGAACTCGCCGCCGCGATCATCGAGCGTCATGCCGCCCTGGGCGCCAAGCTGCACGACCGACGCGCGCTGCGGCGGGCCCTGGCCGGGGCCGTGCGCGCCGATTTTGCGCGCGAGGACGTGGTCGTGGTCGAGGGCTGGGTGCTGGCACGGGTCGAAGCGGAGCTGGCGCTCCTCGCTGTTCGGCACGCGCGGGTCGCCTGAGGTGATCCTCGATCTCCGCTCGATGCCGGATGCGTCGCGGCTCAGTGCCGATGTCTGCATCGTCGGCAGCGGGCCGGCCGGGATCACCCTGGCCTGCGAGCTGATCCGGCGCGAGGTCTCGGTCATCCTCGCCGAATCGGGCGGGCTCGACTTCGATCCGGACGTGCAGGACCTCGCCATCGGGAGGACGGTCGGCGACCCGTATCGACCGCTCGATGTCAGCCGGCTGCGGATGTTCGGCGGCAGCAGCAACCACTGGGCCGGCAACTGCTCGACCTTGGCACCGATCGACTTCGAGGCGCGCGACTGGCTGCCGGGAAGCGGCTGGCCGTTCGCCTATGCGGCGCTGGAGCCCTACTACCGCCAAGCGGCACGCTACTGCGAGCTCGATCCGGACGGGCTCGATCTCCAGCGATGGCTGGAGGATAGTGATTCGGCTCCGCCGTCGCTCGACGACAGCAAGCTCGCCTACGGCGTGGCGCTCGGCAGCCCGCCGACCCGCTTCGGCGAGGTCCATGGCCCGAAGCTCGAGGGGAGCCCGCTCGCCCGGGTGCTGCTGAACGCCACGCTGGTCGATCTCGAGCTCGACGACCCGCTTACCCGCGTGCGCATGGCCGTCCTGAAGAGCTTGACAGGCATCACTGCGCGGATCGATGCGAAGATGTTCGTGCTGGCGGCCGGCGGGCTCGAAAATCCGCGCCTGCTGCTGGCCTGCAACCGTCAGATACCAACGGGCATCGGCAATGCGCAGGACCTGGTCGGCCGGTACTACATGGACCACCCGGTCATCGAGGGGGCGGCCCTTCTCGCCGACGAGCGCATCGGGCAACGGTTGCGCCTCGGCGAGGGGCGCCTGTTCCTGCGTCTCGACCCGATCCAGCTCAGGGAGCGCCGGCTGCTCGACGCGCGCATGCCCCTCGTATCGGCGACACGTTATCGCCTCTCGCCCGGCGTGGAATCGTTCCATCAGGCGACGGCGCTCTTGCGGCAGGGGCAGCTGGGCGGCGATCTGCTGCAGCATGTCGGCCGCATGATTGGGGACTGGGACCTGGTCGTCGAGGCCATGTCGAGGCGACTCTTCTCGCGCCGGCTGCTCGACGATGCCGAGGCCTTCGGCGGGTTCCTGATCGATACCATGACCGAGCAGCGCCCAGACCCCGAGAACCGTGTGGTCCTGACCGAGCAACGCGACGCTTTCGGGATGCCGCAGATCGAGCTACGCTGGCACCTTATCGACGAGGACCTGGAGAATCTGCAGCGTGTCTACGGGATCCTGGGAGCCGAGGTCGGCCGGATGGGTTGGGGCCGGATCCATCTTCGCGGCGAGGAGGACAGCGCAGAGCGCCTGACCGGTGCCCTGCTTAGCCATCCGCACCATCACATGGGGGCGACCCGGATGAGCGAGAACCCGCGCCGGGGCGTGGTAGACGGCGAGCTGGCGGTTCATGGCATGAGCAACCTTTGCGTCGCCGGCAGCTCGGTCTTCCCCACGGGCGGCTGCGTGCCGCCGACACTGACCATCGTTGCGCTCTCCTGCCGACTGGCCGAGCATGTCAGCGAGCGCCTGGCCACGCTATGACCGCCGCGGCATGTCCCGGCGCTGCTCGCCCCGCGGCCTGCCTCTCGCTGTCGGTCGAGACTTTGCCTTTCCGACGCCCGCGAGGTCAGACGCCGGCGAACGCATCTCGAACAGCCGACAAATCGGACTCTTCCAGCCGAGCGTCGGTGCGAGTGCCAGTATGAACAACGGCGCAAAGATTACAAAGAGCAGGCTGCCCACGATCTTCCTTTCGACATTCGTGTTCGGGGCGATCCAGACAAGATAGGCGATATGGGCAACATCATCCTCTTCCTTTACTTCTCCGTCCTGATCCCATTCTCGCTCCTGGGCACGCATGTTGCCGTAATGACCTATATCTGGTTCAGCCTATTGCTGCCACAGCGTGTCCTCTATAACAGCATCCCGTTCGGCCTGTCGATGCCCTTCGCCACGATCGCGATCGCGCTCTGGATCGTCGGCATGAGGAAGGAGCGCCCGCCAGCGGATGGAATCTTCGCCCTCCTGGTCATCTTCTTCGCCTGGTGCACGCTGACCAACTTCGTCGCCATGTTCCCGGAAGCTGCCTGGATGAAGTGGGAGGAGTTCTTCAAGGTCTTCATCATGGCCGTCATCGTCGCCAGCGTCGTCAACTCGCGCGAGCGGCTGCATGCGCTCGCGTGGGTCATCGTTCTGGGCTTCGGATTCCATGGCTTCAAAGCTGGGGTCTGGACGGTTCTGTCAGGCGGCGGCGGAACGGTCCTGGGACCAGGCAGCTATTTCGCAAACGAGAACGAGGTGGCTCGAGTCTTTTTGGTCGTGATCGGGCTCAGCTACTATCTCTGGCGCCAGACGGCGTCTCCCCCGGGCCGCTTGATAGCGGTTGTCATCGGTGCTTCGAGCGCGTTAGGCGTGATCGGAACCGGCTCGCGCGGCGGATTGATCGCCCTTGGCGCCATGCTGGCCTATTTCGTTATTCGAAGCCCCTACCGCCTAAGCCTTCTCTCAGGGGCTGTGGTGGTTGCCGCGCTCGCCTTCGCGGTGACCCCCACCAAGCGCGTTGACATCTTGACAGAACGCTACCAATCCATTTCCGACTACGAAACCGACGGCTCCTTCAATGCGCGGCTCGAGGCATGGGACTATGCCATCTCGGTCATCCAGCGACTGCCCATAACCGGTGGTGGGTTCAACATCTATTTCGCGAACACCGGCAGCGACGGCAAGCACAGGGAACCACACAGCAGCTATTTCGAGGTGCTAGCGGAGCACGGTTTCGTCGGCTTTTTCTTGTGGTCGCTTTTGAGCGTTTGGGTCTTCCTTCGTGCCTGGCGAGTCGAGCGAATCGGGGCACGGCATGCTGAAACCCACTGGGCACGCGATTTCGGCTTCGCGATCCAACTCTGTCTCGTTGGGCATTTTGTCGGCGGCCTCGTCAAGAATCACGGCTATTTCCAGCCGTTCTACCTCTACGTGGCGATGGTGGTGCAAATGACGGCCGTGCTGATGGCATCGCGGCAGCAGCAGGCTCCAGCCTCGTCATTGGCACGTGGTGCTCTTTCAACGTCGGATCGTCGAACGTCGTCAATATGACAAAATGCCGCCCTTTCCTCAATTGTTGTTGACTTTCTATTTGTTTTCCAGAAAAACGTGGCATCTAGGCGTTGAATGGGCTCATGCGCTGATTGCTTCCATATCAAGCAAGGAAATGTTTGCATGCGCCGATCGAACAGCTTTTCACTACCGCGCGTGGTTGCGCTACGCAAATTTCTCTTTGTTCCTCGATAGATTTAATCCTGGCTGCTTTGTTGGTGAGGTAAAGGTGAAAGTCTAGCATCATGATGAGTTATAAGTTCAATCGGTTACTTCTTCATCGTGCCAAGAGTTTCTTATACTCGCTCTCAACCCCATTACTGAACAAAGCGCATTCTCGGCGCACCGTCCTCGTTTCCGGGGTTCAGCGTTCTGGCACCACTGCGCTTCTTGAAATTCTTGACAAATCGTTTTACACAAACGTGTTTCACGAAGGCAATAAACTCATTTATCAAAATTTTATGATGAAAGATTTAAATACCGTAAATGAGGTGATAGCGGCATCGCCGCAGGCTGTCGTTATTGTTAAGGCACTGCACGAAATGAGCGATATCCCATCAATGTTAAATGTCTTTCCCGGGGCGCGGGTTATTTGGATTTTTCGCAATTTTGATGACGTCGTGCGATCAATGACAAGAAAATGGCCAAACGGACGCAATCAGCTCGATGAAATAGTGCGTGATAAGAGCGCCGGCGAATGGCGTTCGCGGGGCATGACAGAGACGACGCACCAGTTGCTGAAGGATTATTATAGACAAGATATGAGCGACGAGTGTGCGAACGCCTTATTTTGGTGGTATAGAAATCGCCTGCTTTTTGATAATAATCTTGTTTGTGACCGGCGGGTGATCGTTGTTGATTATGATGAGTTATGCAGAGAACAAAATAGAGGCGTCGATATTATTTGCCAGCATGTTGGCATCGCACCCAATAGGCGGATGGTTCGCCATCTTCGCTCACCAAGCAGACCAGCAAGGCCAGCCATGATTGATGATCGTGTTCGCTCAGTGTGTAGTGATATGCTGAGAGAGCTTCGAGCTGTTTCAAAAAATAAAACGATATAAGCTTGGCGACGGATTGCTTGACAATGACGAAGAGAAGATTGGAGAGGCTCCGTTGAAAGAAAGCAAATGGCCGCCGAAAGCTTACGTGATTGGCGCGCAAAAGGCGGGAACGACGACGCTCGCGACTTGGTTGGGAAGCCATCCTCACGTCAGCCTGTCGCAGCCCAAGGAAACGGACTTCTTCACCGGAAGGTGGGATCGCGGCTGGGATTGGTATGCGAGTTGCTTCAAGGAACGTCATGGCGCCGTCCTTATCGACGCATCGCCGAGCTACTCGATGGCTCCCTTGCCCGGCGCCTTTCCACCGGGAGAGCAAGAGCCGAGCCTCATGCAAGATGTGCCAAGGCGAATCTTCGCATCGCGACCGGACGCCAAGTTCATTTATCTGCTGCGCGACCCAATCGACCGGGCGTATTCGGCCTATTGGCACGCGCGCCGGTCAGGGTACGAGAGAAAGCCGCTTGCGGAGGCGGCCACGGCGTGCTCGCTCTACATCCGCGCAAGCAGCTATTCGCATCAGATCGGACACTATCTGGAGTTCTTTCCGATCGAGCGCTTCCTCTTTCTCGATTTTCGCCAGCTGCGTCGTGATCCCGAGGCCGTGCTCAGGCAATGCTGGGCCTTCATCGACGTCGTGCCGACCAAGCCACCCGTGCTCGACGCCAAGAACGAAGCTTTTCGTTTCAACGTGGTCGGGCGGCTGATCACTTCGGTGGTCGGCGGCAACCGCCGCGATTCCTTCATCAAGCGTCACGTTACACGACGGCTGCCGCCTCCGGCGCGTCGAGTACTGCGGCGCCTCTTGACGGCGAACGTGCCGCCCATGCGGGAAGAGGAGCGGGCGTGGCTCAGCCGCCAACTCGCAGACGAGTACGCGAAGACAGTAGGCCTGACCGGCATCGACTTTCGGCGGCGATTGCCTGAAGAAGAGTAGCGGCAACCTCCGGCCCGGCAGCCGAGCGACCGCGCGATCCTCTACTGCACGACGATATTGGCCGACTGGACATCCTCTGCAACCAAGCCCTGCAGAAGAACGGTGGCGCTGATGCCAATGTTGAGGACCACACCACCCGCTTGTACCGACATGCCGTCAAGCAGCGCCTGGCGACTGGCGGCGAGGCTGCCGGCGATCTCGAGGGTGTCGTCCAGCACATCGAAGTCGTGGATGACGTTGCGATCGCCGGATGTGGCGGCGTCGATGACGAAGGTATCGGCGCCGGAGCCGCCCTTCATCTGATCCGAGCCAAGACCGGCGATCAGGCGATCGTTGCCCAGACCGCCGATCAGGTAGTCGTCGCCGCTACCGCCGACGAGGACGTCATCACCGCTGCCACCCCAGATCAAATCGTTCCCGGCTCCGCCCTCCAAGATATCGTTCCCGGCCCGGCCGATGAGAAGGTCGCTCCGGCCGCTTCCCGCCAACGTGCTGCCGGAATTGTCGGCGGCGAGGATGTCGGCGATCGAAATATAGTCGCCACCCGGCACCTTGGGCATGATTGCCCATTTCGGGTCGTCGGCGAAGTCGAGACCAGAGATCGCGGTGCTCATGGCGAAGGCATAGGCCTCAACGGCATCGATAGACCCCGTGGCCGAAATGATGCTGGCGAGAGCACCAACGGCGGCACCACCATAGCCACCGGCGTTGCCCGTAAGATAGCTCGGGACATTATCGGGAGCGCCAGGACCGAAAGTTGCCTGCCAGACCTCTGCCCAAGTGTCGAAAGGTCGTCCCGTTTCCGGATCGATTACGTTGAGCATATAGGGGACGCCATAATCGGGATCGTACCCATTGTTTCCATTGACAAACCGGCCAGTTGTAAAGTTGGCAGTCCATTGCGCCCAATCGGCCGCAGCATCGAACCCCCTATCGACCATATGCGAAGTCACGATGGCGCCGAAATCGTTCTGCCATGGTGATGTCGCGGTCGGATAATTCGCGGAATTCAACGTCCAAAAACCATATGCGTCTTCACTATTTTCAGAATAGAACGATCTATTAAATGTAGATTTGGAGTCAGACGCGGAACCGGTCAAGAATAGATCCGTAAAGAAAGAAATATTGTTGTCCATTTTCTCCGAAAAATATTTTTTGTGGATATCGTTATCGGGAACAATCCAAGTTGCATCAGCAAGAGTCCTCAAGGACCACGCGATGCCCCTAGTTTGCGATTGAGCAACGATGCCTTCGTCATAGCCGCGATTCCCTTGACTAGTCTGAAGCATGTTGTAGTTGGACTGGGCCTTGAGATTCTCAAGATAGTAGTGATCGCCAGAAAGCATATAGGGCAGATAATTGAGAGCTGGCTGGTGTGAAGTATCGATTTTCCAGCCGCCCGTGTAGTCGTCGGCCGGCCGCTCTGGTAGGGTGTCCGCACCGGTGCCGGCCTGATTACCGATCCGGATCCGCGGGTGCTCGTCGATGGTGGTGATCTCGCCGGTCTCGGCCTTGCGGAAGTGCCAGGGCACGCTGCCGGCCGCATCGGCGTTGCCGAAGAGCACCGTCTCGGCACGCGCGTCCTGGCTCATTAGCCATTGGGTCCCCCAGCCGGTCAGGATGCCGACGGCGGGACCAGCCGTCTGCCCGGTGTCCGGCATGGTCTGGTTGATGGTTCCCGGACCCAGGATGTCGTTGTCGCTGCCCAGGTAAGAATTGTAGCTCCCCTCGATTCGCGAGCTCTTGACGCCGATCGACAGGTCGTGGGCCGGCACGGCCCCGCTCTCGATGAGATACATGGCGTCGCGAACGACGTGGACGTCGCTGGGCTCCTCGGTCCAGAATTGCTTGTGCCAGTTGGCCTGCCGATAATGCCGGACGTCCGAGCGCTCGAAGACGGTCGCGCCGTTCTGCGTCACCGCCACGTCATAGACGCGGGTCCCGATCTCCGGGTCGAAGGTCCATTCGTTGCGGACGATGACGTCGGTGCGCACCTGGCCGTCGGCATGGGCACGGATGGCGAGCTCGGCCATTAATTGGTCGTTGATGGGCGTCTTGACGATGAACTCGCTGGCCTGCGGGCCCGACATCCAGGTCTTGATCGTGCCCTGGGCGAGAGCGTCGGCGAGGGCCTGCTTGGCGTCGATCGTGCGCGTGGTGCCGTCCTCGAGGGCAAAGGTCACCTTCAGATCGTAGCCGCTGTTGGCGAGCACGCTCTGGGCGGTCACGGGCGCGGTGTTCGATACCAGGACGATGGGATCGACCTTCAGCATGGCGGCTTGGCTGGCGCCCGTGCCGGCGGGCAACTCGAAGGTCAGCATGGCGTGGCGGACGGAGCCATCGACGTGAGTCGCCTTGACATCGAGCTGGACGGGGAGCTTGTCGCCACCGAGGACAAGGGCGAGATTCTGCCCGGGTCGGAGGTCGCCCTTCACGAAGGCCTGGCCGATGGTGACCCATTGGGGCGCGCTGCCACCGCCTTGAAAACCGAAGCCGACGATGTCGCCGGTTTCGGCGGCTTGCGGCACGGCGGGAGCCTTGACGACGCCGGACGTGGTGGTGCCGCCGCCAGAGGAAGTGCCGCCACCAGAGGAAGTGCCGCCACCAGAGGAAGTGCCGCCACCCGAGGAGGTGCCGCCTGATGGCGGGGTGTAAGGCTGGAGCGCGTCGCCGACGACCTCGAAGGTGCCATCGGCGAAGCGAAGCAGCTCGACGTCGTGGAGGGTGTTGGTTCCGTTGGTGT
>CAYWSB010000025.1:9103-48810 GCA_964460465.1 uncultured Geminicoccaceae bacterium
TCACCACTGCCGCACCGGCGAGCGTCGTAGCGGTGTCGTCGGCGGCCACCGGCGGCGTGTTGACGACCGGCGCGGGCTCGACGGTGACGGTGACGGTGGCCGCGGCGGTGCCGCCCTGGCCGTCGTCGACCCTGTAGGTGAAGCTGTCGTCGCCGGTGAAGCCCGCGTCGGGCGTGTAGGTCACCGTACCGTCGGCGTTCAGCGACACCGTGCCGTTGGCCGGTGTGCCGAGCTCGCCGACGGTGAGCGCGTCGCCGTCGGCGTCGCTGTCGTTGGCCAGGAGGTCGATCACCACGGCCGCACCGGCCAGGGTCACAGCCGTGTCGTCGGAGGCCAGCGGCGGGGTGTTGACGGCGGCGTGGTGCGACGCCTGCAGATCGACGACCGCCCGCAAGCCATCGGCGAAGTGAAGCAGCTCGACATTGACGAGGGTGCTGGTGCCTTCGTCGCTGCCGGCACGGGTCGCCGTTACGACGAGCCGGTCGGGCTCGAACAGGAAGCTGTAGTCAGCGAGATTGTCCGCGAACACTGCGGTGTCCGTTCCCTCGCCCCCGTCCAGCACGTCATCGCCCGGACCGCCGATCAGAATGTCGTCGCCGCGACCACCCCGGAGGGAGTCGTCGCCGTCACCCCCAATAAGCATGTCATTGCGATGACCGCCAACAAGAATGTCGTTGCCAGCCTTGCCGACAAGGAGATTGGTGCGGCCCGGGATGCCGTTGAGGGTATCGTCGCCGTCCGTTCCGACCAGCGTGACGTCCGCGTTGAACGCCGACGAGGCGGCCACGGCCATCGCTCGATCCTCGGCATCAAGACTGTCTGACTTCGTCATCGCTAGCGCATCCAGTTGAAGCAGTGGGCCATTCGCTGGTCGAGGTGCCGCAAGGCCGATCAGCACGGATTGTCGTTGTCATTGAAAGTCGCGCAGCACCCTATCGCATCGGTTGATCCGAAAATCAATCACTAGTTAAACAGAACGACAATCTTCCTCTTTCTGCGTTATTTCCTTCGATAGGAAAAAACATATGTTCCAACCGGCGACCACCTGGGACGACCGTCATAGATCGATCCGGACCTGGCGGCCTGCGGCCCGCCGAGGCGCCCTGTCAGCTCGCGACTCGGGTGCGATAAAGCGGATCGTCCACCGTCGATCGCGGTCGCGGCCAAGGAGAACAGGGAATGGACCCCCCCCGTCGGCACGACGCAGCGGCACGACGGCTGGAGCCCGTGACGGCAGTTGCATCGGATCGGTCCAGTCAAGCGTGGAAAGGCTTCGTCGGGAGTCCGCTTCGGTGGCCTTGGCCGACCATCCACTGCTTGCACCCTGCACACATTTTGTTTTTTTCCTATGTGCGGCGATCGGCGCTGCCCCGGAGCAGCGATGCGAACGATGTTCTAGGAAAGATGACTTACGCTAAGGGCAAAGTCATCCGCATCCAGCTCTCCGTATCGGCGACCACACGAGCCGCTGATCAGCTGTGAAGTGAAGACGCCGCACGGCGCTGGTTATTCCACTATTTTTCTCGGCGTTGCCGGCGCGCCGGTCACATTGCGCACGTGGCGTGTCGGATTTGCTGCGCTCTGCCCCGTGTCGTCCCATGCAGCAGCTCGAGCTGCCAAGCGCCGCCTTCCCCGTCGAGGGAAGAGCGCGCGTATCTTGGTACGTAATCCGTTGATGGCGTCGTGGACCCCCGAATCAGGTCGACCGTGATCGCGTGTCTCGATCACCCCGGCGTGGGTACCCGGCGGTCAGGCTCGGCTGCGGATCTGCGTGGCCCCTGTCGCAAAGCAGTGGCGTGCAGCCGGGCGATGGCGGTCGGCGAGGAGCCGCGCAGCCGGACCCTGCGCGCCCGATCGAAGCCCTCGGGCTCGAGCGGATCCTAGCGCGCCCGGTCTCTGGCGATGGACGCACCCTTGCCCATGATCAACCCGTCGATCGACCATTGGAAGATCGCCGCGTCGATCCCCAATCCCGAAGAATGGCCGGCCGGCCGCGACAGTGCGCCCGAAGCCGGCTGCGAAGGCCTGCCCGTTCCGCTGCCATCGCCGGCCGCTCGACATCGGCGGCCGTCCCGATCCTATGGCGCAGCGGCGAGGCGTTGCCGCCGGAAGGCGCTGCGGAGCGCGGTGCGCGGCGCAGCCGTGTCCTGAGCGCCCAGTCGGCTCCGGTTGCGACGTTCGCGGGGATTGGCGGCGGCTGGCGCAGCCTCGCCTCGACGGTCGAGACCGCCACGCCGCCGGATTGCTCGGCGGGGACCGGGTGGCGGCCGGCACCACGGCCCGCCTTCAGGGCACAGGGTGGCCATGGCGGGCCGTTGGCGCATGCGGAGCGCGGAACCCGGGTGATGGCCGCCGCTGCGGCGACATGATCGGCTCCAGGCGGGGTCGAGGGGGCGGCGCCTCTGCCCGCTCTCGTCGCTTCTCAGACCCCCGTCTCAGACCCCGGCGTGGGTCCAGGCGGCGCCCTGGCGGCTCGATTCGACCACGGCCTCGATGAACTTCACCCCCTTCACCCCGTCGGCAACCCCGGGGGCGAGCGTGGCCCCGGGGTCGGGGTCGCGGCCCTCGATCCTGGCCCAGATCAGCTCGGCGGCATCGCTGTAGATGGTGGCGAACCCCTCGAGATAGCCCTCGGGGTGGCCGGGCGGGATGCGGGTGACGCGGGCGGCCTCGGGGCCGGCGCCAGCCCCGGAGCGGGTGATCAGGCGGCGCGGCTCGCCGAGCGGCGTGTACCAGAGATAGTTCGGGTCCTCCTGGGCCCATTCGAGCCCGCCCTTCTCGCCATAGACGCGGAGCCTGAGCGCGTTCTCGTTGCCGGTCGCGACCTGGCTCGCCCAGAGCATGCCCCGGGCGCCGCCCTTGAAGCGGAGCAGCACGTTGCAGTTGTCGTCGAGCCGGCGACCCTCGACGAAGGTCGAGAGCTCGGCCGCCACCTGGTCGAGCTCGAGCCCGGTCACGAACTGGGCGAGATTCATGGCGTGGGTGCCGATGTCGCCGGTCGAGCCGGCGGGACCGGACCGGGCCGGGTCGGTGCGCCAGTCGGCCTGCTTCTGGCCGGTGGCTTCCAGGTTGGTGGCGAGCCAGTCCTGGGCATACTCGGCCTGGACGACCCGGATCCTGCCGAGCAGGCCCTCCTCGACCATCGCCCGGGCCTGGCGGATCATCGGATAGCCGGTGTAGTTGTGGGTCAGCACGAAGACCTTGCCGGTCCGCTGCACCAGGGCCTGGAGCGCCACGGCATCGGAGAGGGTGGTCGTCATCGGCTTGTCGCAGATGACGTGGATGCCGGCCTCGAGGAAGGCCGCCGCAGCGTCGAAATGGACGTGGTTGGGGGTGACGATCGCCACGACGTCGATGCCGTCCTGGCGGGCCGCCTCGGCCATCGCCATCTCGGCGAAGCTGCCATAGGTGCGGGCGGGATCGATGCCGAGCTCGAGGCCCGAGGCCTTCGACTTCTCGGCCGTGCTGGCGAAGCAGCCGGCGACCAGCTCGTAGCGGTCATCCAGCCGGGCGGCGATCCGGTGCACGGCCCCGATGAAGGCCCCCTGCCCGCCGCCCACCATGCCGAGGCGCAGGCGTCGCTTGGCCGTGGCCCCGGCCTGGCTGCTTTCGCTGACCATGCTCGTTCTCCCCAAAGATAGATTGAAGAAATGCGGGGAGGATGATCCTCCCCGCGCCCCACCGTTACTTTAAGTTACGAGGGGGCGCGGGGGAAATCATTTCCCCCGCCTTCTTCCTGCTACCCGATCCCCAAAATCCGCCGGTTCGCCGCCGGATCGCTGCCGCCGGCGGCGAAGTCGTCGAAGGCGACCTCGGTGACCCGGATGATGTGGTCCTCGATGAATCCGGCGCCTTCGGCGGCACCGTCCTCCGGATGCTTGAGGCAGCACTCCCACTCGAGCACGGCCCAGTGGTCGTAGCCGTGGGTGGTCAGCCTGGAGAAGACGCCGGCGAAATCGACCTGGCCGTCGCCGAGCGAGCGGAAGCGGCCGGCGCGGTTCACCCAGGACTGGTAGCCGGAATAGACTCCCTGCCGGCCGTCCGGGTTGAACTCGGCGTCCTTGACGTGGAAGCTCGTGATCCGCTCGTGGTAGATGTCGATGAAGGCGAGATAGTCGAGCTGCTGCAGGACGAAGTGGCTCGGGTCGTAATTGATGGTCGCGCGCTTGTGGCCGCCCACCGCATCGAGGAACATCTCGAAGGTGGCGCCGTCGAACACATCCTCGCCCGGATGGATCTCGTAGCCGTAATCGACGCCGCAGGCGTCGTAGTGGTCGAGGATCGGCTTCCAGCGCCGGCCGAGCTCGGCGAACGCTTCCTCGATCAATCCTGCCGGGCGCTGCGGCCAGGGGTAGAGGTAGGGGAACGCCAGCGCCCCGGTGAAGCCCACGTGCTTCGCGAGGCCGAGGTTCTTCGAGGCGGTCGCGGCCATCTTCACCTGCTCGACCGCCCATTCCTGCCGGGCCTTGGGATTGCCGCGGACCTCGGGGGCGGCGAAGCCGTCGAACATCGCGTCATAGGCGGGGTGGACCGCCACGAGCTGGCCCTGGAGATGGGTCGAGAGCTCGGTGATGGTGAGGCCGTGGGAAGCGCAGATGCCCTTGACCTCGTCGCAATAGGCCTGGCTTTCGGCGGCCTTCTTCAGGTCGAACAGCCGGCCGTCCCAGGACGGGATCTGGATGCCCCGGTAGCCGAGCGACGCCGCCCATTCGGCGATGCTGCCCAGGCTGTTGAACGGCGGCTTGTCGCCCGCGAACTGGGCGAGGAAGATCGCCGGGCCCTGGATCGTGGCGATGCCCATGGAAGAACCTCCCGAACCTGTCAGCTGTTGTCCCAGCCCTTGCGGATGAAGTCGTAGCCGAAGCTGTAGACCTCCTCGCGGCTGGGGAAGAAGTCGCGCCAAACCCTTGTCGCGGCCGCGAGATCCGGCAGCGCTCGGCCGAACGCCTCGATCGTCAGCCAGCCGTCGTAGCCGTTCTCCTTCAGGACGGAGAAGGTGGCGGCCCAGGGGATGTGGTCCTTGCCCGGCGTGCCGCGGTCATTGGCCGAGATGTGCACGTGGTTGACCCAGCGCAGATGCTCCTTGAGCGCCCCGACCGGGTGCTTCTCCTCGATGTTCGCATGAAACGTGTCGTAGAGCAGCCCGACATTGGGCTTGCCCACCTGCTGAACGAACGCCGCCGAGTCCTTGACCGTGTTGAGAAAATAGCATTCGAAGCGGTTCAAGGGCTCGACCGAGAGGGCGACACCGGCATCGGCCGCGTAGTCGGCGCAGGCGCGCATCACCTCGACGGCGCGCTCCCACTCCTCGGCGGTGCGCGGCTCGCCGGTGAAGTGGCCGAGCGCCTGATGGATCGGGCCGGCCAGCAGCGTGCCGCCCATGGCGGCGGTGTTGTCGATCGCCCAGCGGAGGTGATCGGCCCCGCCCTGGCGCTCCTTCGGGTCGGCGCGGGTGATGTCGTGGGCGGTGTCGGGCATGACGGTGACGGCGGTGGCGGCGAGGCCGCTGTCGCTCAGCGCCCGGCCGATCTTCTCGTAATGCTTCACGTCACCCTGGAAGACCGGCACCTCGACGCCGTCATAGCCGACCTTCCGCAACGTCTCGAGGAGGTGGAAGTCGGCCTCGTCGATATGCGTCGCCCAGAGCAGGAGGTTGAAGCCGATCCGCATCACCCCTGCCCCTTCAGCCGTATGTCCGGTTCAGCTCGTCCAGCGCCGTCTTGCACTTGGCCGTCGCCTGCCAGGCGTCGGGCCAGAAGCAGAGATCGACGGTCCACCAGTCGTGGCCGACCTTCTCCTTCGCCAGCGCCGGAACGATGGCGTCGAAATCGAGCAGGCCTTCGCCGAAGGGCGGATGGGCGCTGGTCTCGTCGTTGCCGTTGGCGTCCTTGTGGCAGGTGTTGTCGCTGTCGATCAGGTGGATGTGGTTGATCCGCCCGGAAAGCCTCTCGATCAGCTCGAGCTGGCCGCCCTTGAGCGTCTCCTTCTCGCCCTGCTGGCGGGCACCTGCCACCGCCACCATCTGGCCGTGGCAGGTGTCGTAGAGCACGCCGAAATTGGCGTGCGGCAGGGCGTCGAGCACGCGGACGATGTCCGAGGGCTTGTTGAAGGCGAAGCCCGGCTCGAACTCCCAGGTGACGTAGAGCCCCTTGTCGCCGGCATAGCGGATGCAGCGGTCCCAGACCGAGGTCAGCCGCTTGAGCAGCGTGGCGTCGTCGGCCGTGGCGTGGATGGTCGGCGGCTGCACCGTGTCGACCCGAATGCCCTTGATGCCGAGATCGACGGCGAAATCGACATTCGCCTTGAAGCTGGCGATGTAGTGGGTCGGATCGTCGGTATCGAGCAGGTGCTCGCTCCAGAGGTCCTGGGCGAAGCCGGAGAAGGCAAGCCCGTGCTTCGCCACCTTGGCCTTGAGGTGCTCGCGATCCTCCCTGGTCGGGTGGTTCTGCGGGTTCGGATAGCCGTTGAAGCCGCCGAGCTCGACCCCGTCGAACTTCAGCTCGGCCAGCTTCTCCAGCACGGTGTCGAACGGTATCGGGTGCTCGCCGTAGGGGCCGACATTGTAGGCCCAGCTGCCGATCGACGTCTTGCGCATCGCCGCATCTCCCCGCTCTAGCCTGTTCTTCTCAAACGATCTTGCCGTCCGGGCCGATCACCCCCTTGGTGAGGATGAAGCAGGCGTAGCCGCGCCGGTCGAGGGTGGCGACGACGGCCGCGGCCTTGGCCGCCTCCTTGTAGAAGGCGAAGCGCTCGATCGAGCCCATCTGCCAGCGCTCGCCCTGCACCGCGTGCACGGCGGCGAGAAACTCCCGGTGCGCCTCATTGGGCTCGGTGGGTGCCGCGCAGACCTCCATGCGGTGCACCGGGTGCTCGACGAAGCTGTCGAGCGGCAAGACCGAGAGGATGGCGCGCGCCGCCGTCGGCGTGTCGCAGGCGAGTGGCACGCAGGGCACCGCGGCCTTGCGGGCGGTCTCGTAGGCCGGAAAATTGCAGTCGACGACGCAGAGCGTGTCGCCATGTCCCATGTCGCGGAGAATCTTCAGAAGATCGCCCGACAAGAGCGGATCCAGCCCGAGCAGCATGGTCGATGGCCCCCTGTTCTCGATGCCGGCCGGGTCGCTGCCCCGCCGGTCATTTCATCACCGCGACGATAGGCAGGCTCGCGGCAAAGCGGAAGCCGATTTCGTGCCCGTCAACCGCCGAAGCGGGCCTTGAGCGCGTCCAGCCCGCCCTTGAAGATCGTCCCGGCGAAGGTTTGCACCCACTCGTCGATCTTCGCCACGTCGCAGTCGAAGGTGGTCCACCACTCGGCGAAGCAGCGGTCGCCGTCGGTCACCGGCGTCAGCCGGAGCGTGGCGCAGTAGTCCTTCACCTCGAAGGGCGTCTTCTCGAAATTGTAGGTCATGGACATCTCCTGGTCCGAGAAGGCCAGGAGCCGCTCGCGCAGATGCGCGCCGTCCTTGAGGTAGAAGTTGCGCACGCAGCCGACCGAATCGGCGGCACGCCCGTCCTCGATCTCGGAGCGGTCCACCCCCGGGTTCCAGGCGGCCAGGCCGTTGAAGTCGCGGATCGTCGCCCAGACGTCGCGCGCCGGGGCGTCGAGCACCGTGCTGGCATAGGCTTTGGGCATGGGCACCTCCCTCGTTCTCGATTGCTGCCGCCCCTGGGGTAGCCGCGAATGCCCGGGCAGGGCAAGCGGCGGCGGCGTCAGTCGCCGAGCGCGCGCCGCAGGGCGGCGATGAGCTCGGCCCGGGCCGCGTCGTCGTCGATGGTCTTGAGCCGGTCGCCCAGATCGAGCAGCAGGCGGGCGTAGGCGTTGTGCCAGTCGGCTGGGGCCGCGGCCGCGGCCTCCGAGAGCCTTCTCGGCAGATCGTGGCGGACGGGGGCCGCATCCACCTCCAGCTCGAAGCTGTCGTCGAGCGCCGGCGCCACGATGTGCTCCGGGTCGAGGCCGGCCTCGGCCAGCTTGCCCCGGAAGGCCCGCATCGCCTCGGGCTCGCCGTGGGTGAGGAAAACCCGGCTCCTGACCGGCAGCCGGGCCTTCACCCAGGCGACGAGCTCGCCCTGGTCGGCATGCGCCGAGAAGCTCTCGATCGTCCGGATGCGGGCCTTGACCGCCACCTCCTCGCCATGGATGCGCACCCGCTCGGCCCCGGACTGGATGATCTGGCCCAGGGAGCCGGGCGCCTGGTAGCCGACGAACAGCACCGTGGCGTCGCGGCGCCAGAGATGCTGCTTGAGGTGGTGGCGGATGCGCCCAGCGTCGCACATGCCGGATGCCGCCATGATGATCGCCCCGCCCTTGACCTTGTTGATCGCCTTGCTCTCGTCGACGCACTCCGTGAACTTCATCCAGGGAGCGTCGAAGAGGTCCGCACCCCCTTCGATGTCGACGAGCTCGCCGTGGTGCTTGGCGAAGGTGCGGGTGATGTTGATGGCGAGCGGGCTGTCGATGAAGACCGGGACCTCCGGGATGGCCCCCTCGCGGATCAGTGCCGCCAGCGCCTCGAGCAGCTCCTGCGTCCGCTCGACGGCGAAGGCCGGAATCAGGAGGTTGCCGCCGGCCTCGAGCGCCGCGCGGACCTCCTCGCCCAGCCGGCGACGGCGCTGCTCGAGCGTGACCTCGGCACGGTCGCGGTCGCCGTAGGTCGATTCGACGACGAGATAGTCGAGATCGGCCGGGCCCTCGGGCACGTCGTGGAAGGCCTTCTCGTCGGGGCCGATATCGCCCGAGAAGAGGAGCCGCAGCGGCCGCCCCGCCGGGCGGGCGATCTCCAGCTCGATCGAGGCCGAGCCCAGGATGTGGCCAGCGTTCCAGAAGCGGGCGCGCACGCCGGGCAGCGGCTCGAGCCACTCGTCATAGCGGCAGGTGCGGATCTGCTGCAGCGTCGCCTCGGCGTCCCGCCCGGTGTAGATCGGCTCGACCTTCGGCCGGCCGCGCTGCCGGTTCCGCCGGTTGAGCCGCTCGACCTCGCTCTCCTGGATGTAGGCGCTGTCCGGCAGCATGAAGCCGAGCAGGTCGGCGGTGGGCTCCGTCGTGACGATCGGCCCGTTGAACCCCTTCCGGACGAGCTTGGGCAGGAGCCCGCTGTGGTCGATATGCGCATGGGTCAGGAGCAGCGCGTCGATCGATCCCGGCTGGAACGGGAAGTCGCCGTAGTTGAGCTCGCGGACCGTCTTTGTGCCCTGGAAGAGGCCGCAGTCGACCAGGAGCCGGCCGCCCTCGGTGGCAAGGAGGAAGCAGGAGCCGGTAACCGTGGAGGCGGCACCGTGGAAGGCCAGCGAGACCGGCGAGACTGCCGGCTTGGTCCTCGGGCGGGCCATCAGTCGGCCGCCTCGACGCTGTCCCGGTCGAGGCCGTAATGCGCGCGGATGAACGCCCAGGCCGCCTCGGCGGTGTCGACGTAGTGGAACAGCTCGAGGTCGTGCGGGCTGATCACCTCGTCCTCGAGCAGCGCCTCGAAGTCGACGATGCGCTGCCAGTAGGCCCGGTCGACGAGCAGGACCGGGATCTTGCGGACCTTCTGCGTCTGGATCAGGCACAAGGACTCGAACAGCTCGTCGAGCGTGCCGAAGCCGCCCGGAAAGACCACCAGCGCCCTGGCCCGCATCAGGAAGTGCATCTTCCTGAGGGCGAAATAGTGGAACTGGAAGGACAGCGCCGGGGTGACGTAGGGGTTCGGCGCCTGCTCGTGCGGCAGGGTGATGTTGAGGCCGATCGAGACCGCCCCGACGTCGGCGGCGCCGCGATTGGCGGCCTCCATGATCCCGGGGCCGCCACCGGTGACGATCACGAAATGGCGGGTCGGGCCCGACTGCGCGGTCTCCGAGACGATCCGGCCGAAGCGCCGGGCCTCGGTGTAGTAGTGCGAGCGGGCGACGGCACGGCGGCAGCGATCGACCGTCGCCATCCTGGCCGGGTCGCCGGCGGCCGTGGCGAGGTCGGTCTCGGCCTCGGCCAGGGCCTGCATGGCGGTCTCCGGGTCGTCGATCCGGGCGCTGCCGTAGACCACGACGGTCGATTCGATGCCCATCGCCTGGAGCTCGAGCTCGGGCTTGAGCAGCTCGAGCTGCAGGCGCACCGGGCGGAGCTCGTCGCGCAAGAGGAAGTCGGGATCGGCGAAGGCCAGGCGATAGCTCGGCGCTGCGCTCTGCGGGGTGAGCGGCACCTCCTTGGCGCGCTCGAGGTCCTCGCGGGCGCTGGGTCGGTTGAGATGGTCGTCGCCGAGATTGCGCATCGGAAATCCGCTCCGGTTGGACCCCCATCCTGACCGGCTGGGCCCACAAGGCAAGGGCCGAAAACGCGGGCGGCGCCACGCCGGCGGCAAAACCGTCGATTGAATAGCAGAACAGCCCCCGACCTTCCGGTCGGAGGCTGTTGCGACGGCCGGCCCCGCCTGGGGGGCCGGCAGGCTCGGTCTGCCGCGCGGCGGCGGGGCTCAGGCGGCGAGCGACTTGGCTTCGTCGAAATTGGCGGTTGCGCGCTTGACGAAGAGGTCGACCACCTCGGTCTGCGCCTTCATGCCGAGATCCATGGTCTCCTTGGCCTCGGCGATCGCCTTCTCCATGACGGCCTTGGCGTCGTCCATGTAGTGCTGCGGCTGCTTCTTGCCGTCGAAGCCCTTCATCATCGCCTCGCTGCGGGAGAAGGCGTCCTTCATCAGCTCGCTCTGCCGCTTGGCCATGGTCTGGGCCAGATCGAACATGATCTTCTGCGCGGCGACGAAGGTCTCGAGATTGGCCTTGTGCAGCGACATGTAGGCGTCGAGATCGAACTTGGGCATGGCGACGGTGCCGGACTTGGTGGACATGGGTCCCTCTCACGAGAATGTTGCGCTGCAGCAAAGGTAGCATGCACGCACGTGCGCGCAAGGGTAAATTTGCTGCAACGCACAAGAAATCCTTGCGACCCTAGAGCGCAGGTGATGACCTGTTGACCCGACGGTCAGCCGACCAGGGCGCCGACCCGCGCCAGGCTGCGCGGCAGCGGCACGTCGTGGCGCGCCGCGACCGGCCGGAGCAGCCGCGCCACCTCGGCCGCGCCAAGGCGGTCCATGAGCGCGCAGGGTGGGTCGGCGAACCGCAGCGCCAGGCTTGCCCCCTTGTCGATGTCGGCGGCCGCAGCGATGCCGTCGTCGAGGAGCTCGAGCACCGGCAGGAACACAGCCCCACGCAACCGATCGACCAGCGCCGGCGCCACCGCCTCTGCCGGCGGCGCCGCGGCCGCGATGGCCCACGGTTCGTCCTTCTCGCCCTGTGCCACCATGCCCGCTGTCGGTGCATAGAACGGCCCGAGCGGGGCGAGATTGCGGATCGCGTGCAGGTTGATGCGCGTCTTGACCAGATTCATCACGGCGAAGGGGCCCATGGCGGCGCCCACCGCCAGCCCCGCCGCCCGGTCGATGGTCGCCGGATCGCCCAGCCCCTCGTCGAGGAGCCGCACCGCCTCGTTGGTGTAGGGGCAGAAGAAGCGGTTGACCACGAAGCCGTGGCTGTCGCGGCAGCCGATCGGGTCCTTGCCGGTGGCGCGGCAGAAGGCGAGCGCCCGCTCGAACACGGCTGCCGAGGTCGACGCGCCACGCACCACCTCGACCACGGGGTTGACGGCGGCCGGGCTGAAATAGTGCAGGCCGAGAAAGCGCCCGGGCTCCGTGAGGTGGCGCGCCAGGTCGTCGACCCGCAGGCAGCTCGTGTTGGTGGCGACCAGCGTCCCGTGCGGCAGGACGGTCGAAAGCTCGCCGAGCAGGGCCGCCTTGAGGTCGAAATCCTCGAAGACCGCCTCGATCACGAGATCGGCCGCGACGAGGTCCGCCAGCGCCTGCACCGGATGCAGCCGACGGCCGGCCGCCTCGGCCGCCTCGGCGGCGAGACGTCCCTTCTCGACGCCGCGGGCGAAGAAGCGACGCGCGTCGGTGGCGGCCGCCGCCGCTCGGGCCGGGTCCTGGTCGAGCAGCAGCACGGCGCAGCCGTGGCCGGCGAGTGCAGTGGCGATGCCACCGCCCATCGTCCCGGCACCGATGATGCCGACGCTGCGGATGCCGGACGCTTCAGTCGCCAGGGCGGCGCTCATGCGGGCCAGAACCGGGCGCCGAGCTGCTTCTCGAGCTCGGGCCTGGTGAGCTGGGTCAAGTCCTTGGCCTCCTCGCCGACCAGCCGCGCCTTGACGGCCGGGTCGATCAGGTCGCGGATCTCGCCCAGCGTGCGCGGTGCGGCGATCACGTGCAGCTCGTCGAACGCCTGCTGCTTGGCGCTGGCGGCGAGATTGTCCATCAGCATCGCCACGAACCGCGCCTTGGCCACCCCCTTGGGCGAGCTCGGCGGCTCCATCGCGTGCCGGCCGTGCCCGGCGCTGTCGAAGGTGCGGCCGGGCCGGTCGGCGTTGATGTCCTGATTCCTGCCGCTGGCGACGTCGTCCTGCCATTCGTCCAAGAGCTCGAGGGCCCGCTCGCGCCGGTCCACCTCGAAGAGCCGCGCCTTGGCACTGTCGGCAACCAGGAGCCAGATGGTCTTCCTCTCCAGCGGCATGGGTCCCCTTCCCCGTTGATCGTCGAGCGCCCCGTGCGTCGGACCCGACCGGCGCCGGCGCTCGGCGATGCTATGGCAAAGATCGGGGGCGCCTGTCGACCCCGGACCGCGTCGGTCGGCTCAGCCGGCGCCCCTGGTGCGGATCGCGTCCCTGATCTCCTCCAGCAGCACCTCCTGGCGCGGCGGCGGGGCGGCGGCGGCCTGCTTCGCCTCCTCCTTCTCCAGCATCCGCTTGAGCCGGTTGATGTTCTTGACGATCAGGAACAGCGCGAAGGCGACGATGACGAACTTGATCACCGCATTGATGAAGTTGCCGTAGGCGATGACCGAGGCGCCGCCGTCGCGCGCGGCGGCCAGCGAGCGATAGGCGGTGTCGCGATCGGTGAGCTGCAGATAATAGTCGCTGAAGTCGATGCCGCCCAGGATCACCCCGATCGGCGGCATGAGCACATCGTCGACCAGCGAGCTGACGATCGTGGTGAAGGCGGCACCGATGATGATCCCGACGGCCATGTCGAGCACGTTGCCCTTGAGCGCAAACTCCTTGAACTCCTGCAGCATGCGACCCTCCCAGGCGGCTGGCTGTCCTTTTTCCATAGCATGGCGTGTAAAAAAGGAAAGCGCCCCCGGATCGCTCCGGGGGCGCTCGCCGTGGTGACGTTTCGGGCCGTCAGCCGCCGATGCAGGTATCCGCGGTCTCGGGCGTGCAGACGTCGAGGCCGGTGTAGGTCGGATCCTCGGGGTTCTTCCCATCCTTGACGATGTCGCGGAGGAAATACATCGACTGGTAGCCCATCTCGAAGGGCCGCTGGCCGACTTGGCCGAGCGACAGGCCCTCGCGCATCAGGTCCATCTGCACCGGCAGGGTGTCGGCGACGACCAGCGCCAGGGCACCGCTTTCGATCCGGGCCTTGTGCGGCGTCACCGCCGCCCGATAGGCGTCCGGCACGAACTGCGGGAAGCCGCCGGTCGGCACGAAGGCGTCGAGCTCCGGGTAGCGGGCGAGGATGTCCTCGAGCTGCTGCACCGCGCGCGGGAAGTCGTCGTCGGTGTAGAGCGGGCAGCCATCCACCTCGGTCCAGCCGTTGGTGTTGTCCAGGCGCTGGCCGGGATGCTCGGATTCCCCGACCCCGGCGATGGTGTCGCGGATACCGGCCATGCGCTCGTTGTGGTTGGCCGCGGCCGCCCCGCCGGACTGGATGCAGATGGTGCCGCCGTCCGGCTTCAGCTCCATCACGCGGCGGGCAAGGTTGACGCCGATGTCGTAGTTCTTGGTGCCGACATAGGCGATCCGGAGGTCGCGGTGCTCGGGCAGGAGATCGCTGTCCCAGGTCAGGACCGGGATGCCGGCGGCCTTGGCGTCGACCAGCGCCGTCGCCATGGCGGCGGCATTCGACGGCGAGACGGCGATGCCGTCGACCCGGCGCTGGATCAGGTCGTTCACGACCTGCAGCTGCTCCTCGCCGCCGCCGTGCTCGCCCGGGCCGATATAGAGGCACTCGATGTCGCCGAGCTCCTCCTGGGCCTTCATGCAGCCGTCGCGGGCCTGGTCGAAGAACGGGTTGTTGGTGTTCTTCGGCACCAGCGCGAAGACCGGCTTGTCCTGCGCCAAGGCGCCGGTATCGGAGAACGCCAGGAGTGCCGCGACACCCGCCGCACCCAACAGTAGCTTCTTCATGACCGTGGAGCCTCCCGTGCTCACTGAGGTTGACACAACCAGGGAACGCATCCGCGCGGCTATCCCTGCTGACGCGCCCGCAGGCGCTCGAGCAGCACCGCGAGGATGATGAACAGCCCGACGAAGAAGTCGTACCAATTGGCATCGACCCCGAACATGATCAGGCTGTTGCGGATGAGGAAGATGAGGGCGGCGCCGATGAAGGCACCGTAGATGCTGCCCTTGCCGCCCATCAGGTTGGCGCCGCCGATCACCGTGGCGGCGATCACGTAGAGCTCGTACATCCGGCCCATGCCGTTCGACGCCGAGCCCTGCCAGCCGGCCATCATCATGGCGGCGAGCGCGGCGCAGACGCCGGAGAAGATGTAGACCTGCAGCTTGATCCGATCGACCGGGATGCCGGTCAGCCGGGCGGCGTGCTCGTTGCCGCCGATGGCGAAGATGTAGCGGCCCCAGGCGGTGGTCCTGAGCACGATCGCCATGACCACCGCGAGCACGATCAGGACGGCGAAGAGGTTGGAGATGTCCAAGCCCTGGCCGTCGATCCAGGGCAGGGTGACCCGGCCGCCGCCGATCGCCTTGAAGGTGTCGCCGCCGGGGCCGAACTGGTAGATGACGCGGTTCTCGGAGAAGACGATGGCCGCCGAGCGGGCGATGGACAGCATGCCGAGCGTGACGACGAAGGGCGGCAGCTTGACGTAGGCGATCAGCGTCCCGTTGATGGCCCCGGCGATGCCGCCGGCGAGAAAGCCCGCGAGGAACGCCACGTACCACTCGAAGCCGGATTCCATGATCCGCGCGGCGACGATGGCGGCCAGCGCCATCACCGAGCCGACCGAGAGGTCGATGCCGCCGGTGATGATCACGGCCGTCATGCCCATCGCCATGATGCCGATGGCGGCGAAGTTGCGCGTGATGTTGAAGAAGTTGCCCTTGGTGGCGAAGGTGTCGGGCTGATGCCAGGCGGTCACGAGGCAGATCAGGATCACGGTCACCGTCACCCAGAACGCCTGGTTGGCGACGGTCGCCTGCCACCAGGTCGTCTCGCGCAGGCCGGTGACGTCGCTGATCGCGACGCTGGACTGGATCTTGCGATCGGCTGAGCTCGGTGCCTGCATCTCGTTCCCTGCCTCAGGCGCTCTCGATGGCGCCGGTGATGAGCCCCGTGATCTCCTCGGGCGAGCTGTCCGCCACGCGCTTGTCCGCCACCTTGGTGCCGCGCCGCAGCACCGCCACCCGGTCGCAGACGGCGAAGACGTCGGGCATGCGGTGGCTGATCAGGATGACGGCGATGCCGGTGTCGCGCAGCCGGCGGATCAGCTCGAGCACCTCGTGCACCTGGCGCACGCTGATGGCGGCGGTGGGCTCGTCCATGAGCACAAGCTTGGGCTCGGTCAGCCGGGTCCGGGCGATGGCGACGGCCTGGCGCTGGCCGCCCGACATCTGCTTGACCAGGTCACGCGGCCGGGTCTCGGACTTGAGCTCGCCGAAGAGCTCGGCCGCGTGGCTGAACATCGCCCCGAAATTCAGGAACTTGAACGGACCGAGGGACCACTTCTTCTCGCGGCCGAGGAAGACGTTGTCGGCGGCGGTCAGGTTGTCGCAGAGCGCCAGGTCCTGGTAGACGATCTCGATGCCCTCGCGCCGCGCATCGAGCGGCTTGTGGAAATGCTGCGCCTGGCCGTCGACCCGGATCTCGCCCTCGGACGGCGGGAAGTTGCCGGCGATGATCTTGACCAGCGTCGACTTGCCGGCGCCGTTGTCGCCCATGAGGCCCATGACCTCGCCCGGCTCCAGGGCCAGATCGACGCCACGCAGGGCCTCGATCGCCCCGAAATGCTTGGCGATGCCGCGCAGCTCAAGAACCGCCATTTGCCCCCCTGCAGCGCCGCCCGTTGCTCGCGGCTTTTCCTGTCGCGGCGAGCATACAGCCGCGACGGCTTTGGTAAAGCCCTGGAAAAGCGTGTCGAAGCGCCACCATGGTACCCGGCGCCGGGTCGTCGACGACGTTGCGGCGACAAGTACCCGCACGCCTCGATCTGCCCACGCCTAATCGTTAGGATAAATCCTAAAGACCCGGTCATACTATTCGTCGGCGCGCGGCCGGTAAGAATTCCTTCACCATGCGGGATCGCATAAACGTCCGTCCGGCAACAAGGACCGGTGTCGGCACCCTGATGGGCGGCAGGCTGACGAAGTGAGGAGGAGGGTTTGCAAGTGGACGACAACCAGCGGAAGCGGATCGGCTGCGCCGTCGGCTTCGGCCTTGCCGCGACGCTCGTCGTCGCCGACCTCGCGGCAGCCGCAGGCTTTCGCGAGCAGCAAAGCTGGCAATTCCGCTCGCCCGCCGAGACGCAGACCAATCTCAATCGCGAGGCGCTGCGCCTGCAGCTCCAGCAGCAGGGCACGGTGCTCCGGTCGCCGGGCGGCGGCGGGACCAGCATTCCGCTCTCGGGCGGCGCCCTCGGCCTCGGCAGCTCGAACGCGACGATCGGCAACCAGACCAACACCACGACCAGCGTCACCATCACCGTCAACGGCGACAACAATGCGGCGACGGTCGACGGCTATCTCAACCTCAACGCCGACCAGGTCAACGAGGGCCAGACCTCGAAGACCGGCACGGGAGGGGTGAAATGAGACGCCCGGCGCTGCTCGGCGCCCTGGTGGCCGCGCTGCTCGCCGGCTGCACCGTGCCGCCGCCGGGGGACACGCCGGTGGCGGTCGCCCGCGGCCCGGTGCCGACGCAGACCCTCACGCCCATGGATCCGGCGCTCGCCTGCGTGCGCGACAAGCTGTCGAGGGATATCGACATGCGGCTCGCCGTGCACAGCCTGCCCGACCGCACCGGGGTCAACGACTACGACGGCGCCGGCGCGTACGTCACCCAGGGCGCCGAGTTGATGATGGTCTCGGCGCTCGCCAAGGCCGGCGCTCGGCAGGTCAATCGCACCGCCACCAGCATCGCCGAGTGGGAGCTGGGGCAGGCGATGGAGAAGCGGCTCGGCGAGGGCGGCCAGGTGGTGGTCGGCGACACCGCCGTGGCCTTCAGGCCGATCCAGGTCGGCCACTACCTGGGCTCCACCCACACCATCTACGGCGGCATCACCGAGCTCGACTTCGACCTGTTGAGCGACGGCATCGAGGCGCACATCGCCGGCATCGGCGGCAAGGCCAGGGGCTACTACATCGGGATCGGCATGGACGTCGTGGTCGCCGACACGCGCTCGACCGAGATCGTGCTGGCGCGCTCCTACCGCAAGCAGATCTGGGGCCAGGAGATCGAGGCCAACCTGTTCCGCTTCTGGGACATCGGCGGCGGCGGCAACGACATCGGCGATCTCGGCGTCGAGCTGTTCGACTTGCGGCTCGGCCGGCAGCAGAACGAGCCCATCCACCAGAGCGTGCGCTGGGTGGTCGAGCATGCCGCCTACGAGCTGGTCCGCGACCTCGCCGGCCTCGGCGCCGCTTGCGAGGAGCACGTGCCCGAGACCAGCCGGAGCGCGCCCAGCCAGATCGCGC
This sequence comes from uncultured Geminicoccaceae bacterium, assembly GCA_964460465.1. Classification (GTDB taxonomy): domain Bacteria; phylum Pseudomonadota; class Alphaproteobacteria; order Geminicoccales; family Geminicoccaceae; genus SLRI01. Next base: position 26,829 of record CAYWSB010000025.1, read on the forward strand.
TGGCGCGGATCAGCGAGCCGCAGCTCGCCGCGCTGCAGCCGCCGGCAGCGACCTCCGCTGGCCGGGCGGTCGGCCCGGCGGCCCCGCTCCCGGCGCCGACGGAGGCGCCGACCGAGGCGGCGACGCCGGCCCCGGCCAGCCTGGAAGCTGCGATCCAAGACGACGAAAATGCCCGCCCGACGGGGCCGACCGAGGTGGTCGTCCCGGTGGCGGGCGAGGAATCCGCCGGCCGGCGCGTGGTGCGCCGGTCCGGCGGAACGATCCTTCTGCCAAAGGATCGGTGAGCCGCATCCCCTGCGGGATGCAAACCCCAACGCACCGGAGTCTACCACATGCAGCGCTTGCTCGCGACCACTGCCGTCGCCCTTCTCGCCACCGTCGCCGTCGCCAAGGCCGACGAGGTCAGCATCCTCCAGTCCTTCGACATGCCCCGCGGCGAGATCCAGGACGTCCTGAACTACGTGGGCGCGGTGACCGACATCACCGGCTCCAGCCTGGCCGGCACCAACGTCCAGAACCTGATCCAGTGGCGCGACGTCTCGACCGATGCCGGCACGGCTGGCGACCTCTACGACTTCTCGCAGTTCACCGACGAGGCGCAGAAGGTCGTGAACACGGCGCTCTCGCACTACGGCAGCGTCGGCGCCGAGCTCTCGGCCACCAACATCATGAACGTCATCCAGCTCGAGGACACGATCGGCGGCGAGACCTTCGTCGGCGACCACATCCTCCTCGACCAGCGGGTGCTGGGGGCGGCGCAGTACGGCGTCAACACGATGCTCGCCAAGGGTGACATCCTGGCGGGCAGCTCGGCCGAGATCACCAACCTCGTCAACGTCGCCGAGCTGACCGGCGCGGGCGGCGGCACGTCCTACGGCGACGTCGTCCGCCTCGACCAGCGGGCCGCCTATCTCACCCAGGACGCCCGGAACTGGGCCGCGGCCGGCAGCGTCGGCGGGCTCGACATGAGCGCCATCAACGGCGTCAACATCGCCAGCTTCGACCTCTCCGGCATGACCGGCAAGGCCGACATCGCGCTCGAGCAGACGACCCGCAACGTCACCCAGAACATCAGCAACGGCGTGCAGTCGCACGGCTCGATCGCCAACGCGGCCCTGTCCGGCGTCAACCTCGGCAACATCGTGAGCTTCGGCGCCGCCGAGTAGACCGAGCTCCAACTCTCCTCGTCGCCTGGTGGCCCCGCCCCGCGGGGCCACCTTTTTTTCGCGTCGCGGCCCTTTTGCGCCGCCGGCCGCGCGCCCCGGCGCGCGGCGGAATTTTTGCGCCGCGCCGTGGCCGGCACCCGTTGTGTTGGCGGCGTCGCGCGCTACACTTGTGCCAGAACTCAGCAAATGCGCAGCCCGGCTGCGCCGTTCGGGAGGATGGCATGACGAAATTCGGGGTGGGTCAGCCGGTCAGGCGGGTCGAGGACCAGCGATTGATCACCGGCAAGGGCCGCTACACGGACGACATCAACCTGCACGGCCAGGCCCGCGGCTACGTGCTCCGCTCGCCGCATGCGCATGCCCGGATCAGGAGCATCGACACCAGTGCCGCCAAGGGCGCACCGGGCGTGCTCGGCGTGTTCACCGCCGCGGATTTCGGCAGCATCGACGCCGGCGTGCCGTGCTTCGTCGCGATGACCAACAAGGACGGCAGCGAGCGCGCCGACCCCAAGCACCCGATCCTCTGCCGGGACGAGGTCAACTACGTGGGTGACAACGTCGCGTTCGTGGTCGCCGAGACCGTGGCCCAGGCCAGGGACGCGGCCGAGCTGATCGAGGTCGACTACGAGGAGCTGCCGGCGGTGGCCGGCACGGCCGAGGCGCTCGAGCCCGGCAAGCCGCAGGTTCATCCGGAGGCGCCAGGCAACACCGCCTTCGACTGGTTCTACGGCCAGGAGGACAAGGTGGCGGCGGCGTTCAAGTCGGCCGCGCACGTCACCAAGGTCGAGCTGATCAACAATCGCCTGGTGTGCAACGCGATGGAGCCGCGGGCGGCCGTGGCCGAGTTCGCGAACGGCAAGCTGGTCGTCCACACCTGCACCCAGGGCGGCTGGGCGTTCCGCGACACCCTGGCGCAGAATCTCGGGCTCGACGCGGCGAACGTGCAGGTGCTGACCCCCGACGTCGGCGGCGGCTTCGGCATGAAGGCGATGTTCTATCCCGAGTACACCATGGCGGCGCTGGCCGCGACCAAGCTCGGCCGGCCGGTCAAGTGGGCGGCCGACCGCTCGGAGAGCTTTCTCTCAGACAGCATGGGCCGCGACCACGTCACCACGGCCGAGCTGGCGCTCGATGCGGACCACCGCATCACCGGCCTGCGCGTCTCGACCATCGCCAGCATGGGTGCGTACTACTACTTTTATGCCCCGTTCATCCCGACCTTTGCGGCGCTCAAGGTGCTCCCCGGCGTCTACGACATCCCCTGCCTCACCTATTCGGTGAAGGGGGTGTTCACCAACACCGTGCCGGTCGACGCCTATCGCGGCGCCGGGCGGCCGGAATCGATCTACTGCATGGAGCGGCTGATCGACGCCGCCGCGCGCGAGCTGAAGATGGAGCCGGCCGAGCTCCGGCGGCTCAACTACATCAAGCCCGAGCAGATGCCCTACACCACGGCCGCGGGCGAGCTCTACGATACCGGCGAGTTCGAGCGCGTGATGCAGACGGCCATGGAGAAGGCGGGCTACGCCGGGATCAAGGAGCGCAAGAAGGCCTCGGCCGCCAAGGGCAAATACCGCGGCATCGGCATGTGCTACTACATCGAGTCGACCATGGGCGACCCGTCGGAGAGCGCCGGTGTGGAGTTCAAGAAGGACGGCACCGTCGAGGTTCTGGTCGGCACGCAGTCGAACGGCCAGGGCCACGAGACCGCCTATGCCCAGGTCCTGCACCAGAAGCTGGGCGTGCCGTTCGAGCAGATCCGGCTCGTCCAGGGTGACACCACCCGGATCAAGGGCGGCGGCGGCACCGGCGGCTCGCGCTCGCTGACCGCGCAGGGCACGGCGATCAACAGCGCCGGCGACCTCGTGATCGAGCGCGGCAAGGCCTATGCGGCGATGCACTTCGAGACGGCGGCCGCCGACATCCAGTTCGACGACGGCGCCTTCTCGGTCGCCGGCACCGACAAGTCGATCGGCATCATGGAGCTGGCGCAGAAGGCGATGACCATGCCGTCGCCGGCCGAGGGGATCGACGGCGGGCTCGATGCCGCGACCACCATCAAGCTCGACGCCTGGACCTTCCCCAACGGCTGCCACATCGCCGAGGTCGAGATCGAGCCCGACACCGGCGTCGTCAGCATCGTCGACTACAACATCGTCGACGATTTCGGCTTCGTCCTCAACCCGATGCTGGTCGAGGGCCAGGTCCATGGCGGGGTGGTCCAGGGCATCGGCCAGGCGCTGTTCGAGCACACCGTCTACGACGAGGCGGGCCAGCTGGTGACCGGCTCGTTCATGGACTACTGCATGCCCAGGGCCGACAATCTGCCGTCCTTCGACTTCTCCACGGTCGAGGTGCTCTGCAAGAACAACGCCATGGGCGTGAAGGGCTGCGGCGAGGCGGGCTCGGTGGGCTCCTGCGCCGCGATCATCAACGCCCTGGTCGACGCGCTCGAGCCGCTCGGCGTCAAGCATGTCGACATGCCGGCCACCGCCGAGAAGCTCTGGCGGCTGATGAACGAAGCCAAGGCGGCGTAAAGCAGCAAGAAAGCGGGGAGGATGATCCTCCCCGCGCCCCACCGGGACTTTGCGGTGGTGCTCGTGGCAAGCGACGACGCGAAGTTCCGAGGGGGCGTGGGGGAAATCATTTCCCCCACATCTTCCCCTGAACTGGAGTCCGGCCGGACCATGAACATCGGCACCGCATCGGAACGCTCGGGCCTGCCTGCCAAGACGATCCGTTATTACGAGGAAGTAGGCCTCGTCCGCCCGGCCAAGCGCCAGGACAACCGCTACCGCGACTACGACGAGGCCGACGTGCATCGCCTGCGCTTCGTCCAGCGGGCCCGTGGCCTCGGCTTCTCGGTCGAGCAGTGTCGCGAGCTGCTCGCCCTCTACGACGACAAGAGCCGCGCCAGCGCCGACGTCAAGGCGATCGCGCTGCAGCACATCGCCGAGATCGATGCCCGGATCGCCGACCTCGAGGCGATGCGGGCGACGCTGACGGCGCTCGCCGAGAAGTGCCACGGCGACGACCGCCCGGTCTGCCCGATCCTCGCCGACCTCGCCGGACCGCCAGCCAAATAGCCGGATCAATCGGCCAGGAAGTCGCGGGTCAGCCGGAGCCGCTCGCGGTGCACCGCGCGGTCGCGGTCCATGAACGGGTGGGCGAAGTCGGGCCTGACGAGGCTCCGCCCGCCACCGGCCTCGATCGCCCGGATCAGCTCCAGCGACGTCTCCAGCCGGACCACCGTGTCCCGCTCGCCGCCGACGAACAGGATGCCGGACGTGTCGGCCGGCAGGCCCGCCACCGGGTCGAAGGCCGGCGGGCAGCCGAAGGGCGAGAGGCGCGCCGGCGAGCCGTCGATGACGAAGCGCTCCGGCCGGGCGGCCTCGGGCAAGTGCGCCAGCGCGTTGGCGAGCACGATCCCGCCCATCGAGATGCCCCAGAAGGCGAGCGGCCCCTCACCCTCCACGGCCAGTCGCCGGGCGAGCTCGAGCTGGTCGCCGATGATGGCCAGCAGCCGCGGCCGGCCCTCCGATGCGCCATAGCCCCGGTAGTCGAAGACGAAGACCTCGAGCCCGGCCTCCGTGAGGAACGCCAGCTCGCCCAGGATCTGGTCGGCCAGCATGGCGTTGCCGCCGACCACGAGGACCGTGCGTCGCGTCCTGCCGTCGGCCGCCCGGGTCGGCAGCCGATAGCCGGCCAGCCGTCGCCCGTCGCGGGTCACGTGGCCGACCGCCTCGGCGCCGGGCACCGCCGCGGCCCTGGCCGGGTCGGCGCTGCCGGCGACGCTCGACCAGCTCCAGAACGCCAGCCGCTCGCGAACCGGCCCGCAAACGGTCACCTCGGGCGCATCGGGCAGCCCCGGCTCGCTGGCCCGGGCATCGCCGGCGGCGAGGAGCGCCAGCAGCAGGGCGAGCGGACCGCGCATCGCCGCCTCAGGCCGCGACCGCAACGAGCTCGCGCAGGATTGCGTCGAGGTAGAGCCGGCCCGCCGCCGTGAGGCGCAACCGATCGGGTTCGACCGAAAGCCGGCCGCTGCCGGCAAGCCGTGCCAGGGCCCGCTCGTCCACCGCCCGCCGCCAGCCGGTATCGAGGGCCGCGAGCCGGGCCAGCGGCACGCCCTCGGCGAGCCTGAGCCCGGTGAGCAGTGCCTCGACCACGAGATCGCCGGGCGTCAGCCGCTCCCGCTCCAGCTCGCCGTGCCCGAACCGCTCGACCGCCTGGAGCCAGGCCTCGGGCTGCCGCCGGGTGCTGGTGCCGACCCGCCCTGCCCCGCACGGCAGCCGGCCGAAGGCGCCGGGGCCGATGCCGATATAGGGCTGGTAGCGCCAGTAGGTCAGGTTGTGGCGGCATTCGCCGCCCGGCCGCGCGTGGTTGGAGATCTCGTAGGCGGCGAACCCGGCGGCAGCGGTCATCGCTTGGGTCAATTCGAAGAGCCCTGCCTGCCGGTCGTCCGGGAGCGGCCTGAGTGTCCCGGCGCGGGCACGGGCATGAAAGACCGTCCCGGGCTCGATCGTGAGCTGGTAGAGCGAGAGGTGGTCGCCGGCGAGCGGCAAGGCCCGGGCCAACTCCGTCGCCCAGGCCCGGGCCGTCTGGCCGGGGCGGGCGTAGATGAGGTCGAGGGAATGGCGGGGGAAGACGGCAGCCGCCAGCTCCACGGCGGCAACGGCCTCGGCCGCACTGTGCTCGCGCCCGAGTGCCTCGAGCTCGGCGTCGTCGAGCGATTGCACGCCGAGCGAGACGCGGTTGACGCCCGCCTGCCGATAGCCGCGGAAGCGCTCGGCCTCGACCGATGTGGGGTTGGCCTCGAGCGTGATCTCGATTCCCGGATCGGCCGGGAATTGCTGGACGGCGCGGTCGATCACCGCCGCGACCGTGGCGGCCGGCATCAGGGACGGGGTGCCGCCGCCGAAGAAGATCGAGGTCAGCCGCATGGGCCCGACCTCTCCCGCGAAGTGGTCGAGCTCGGCCAAAAGCGCCCGGCGCCAGCGGTCGTGGTCGACCGCGGGGCGGACATGGCTGTTGAAGTCGCAATAGGGGCACTTGGCCCGGCAGAACGGCCAGTGGACGTAGAGGGCGATGGGCTCCCGGCTCAAGGCGCGACCCCGGGCCCGTAGACGTCGGCCATGGCGTGGCCGTCCGGAAACGGTTCGTCGGCCAGGACGTGGAGCGTCTCGCGGCCATAGACGAAGCCGCGGCCGCTGATCCAGGGGCGGATCGCCGGCTTGCCGCCCACCTCGCCGACGGCGCCGATGCCCGCCTCGAACCGGCTGCCGATGATCGAGCGGAACGACGCCGCCTCGCCCGCGGCCGCCTGACCCCGGTGATGCAGCAGGGCGAGCCGGGCCGAGCTGCCGGTGCCGCAGGGCGAGCGGTCGACCCGGCCGGGCGGCATGATGGTGGCGTTCCAGGGTCCGTCGTCGGTCTCTGCCATGAACATCAGATAGGCCAGCCCGGCGATCCCGGCATGCAGCGGATGGGCCGGCTGGTGGTGCTTCTGGGCCGCCGCCAGGATCGCCATGCCGGCATCGACCAGCCGGCGCGCCTCGGCCGGCCCGATCGCGAGCCCGAGCGGTGCGGCCTCGACCAGGAGGTAGAACACGCCACCGAAGGCGATCGCGGCCTCGACCCGCCCCACACCCTCGACCTCGAACACCAGACCGTCCTCGACGACGAAGCTCCAGGGCATCTCCAGCCGCACCGACAGGCAGCGGCCCTCCCGGCACTGCGCCTCCACCGGCACCGGGCCGGCGGCGGTATCCAGCACCAGCCGGGTCACGGGCTCCCGCATCGGCACCCGGCCGCTCTCCAGCAGTGCCGTGGTGACGCAGATGGCGTTGGAGCCGGACATCGCATGGCAGCGGTCCGGCTGCAGCACGATGAAGCCGGCATCCGTCCCCGGCGCCCTGGGCTCGAGCAGCAGGTTGACGGAGGCCTGCGGCTGGCCGCGCGGCTCGAGCACGAGGTAGCGGCGCAGCCGGTCGTCGCCGCTGTTCAGGTGGACCAGCGCCTCGAGCACCGTGTCCCCCGGCAGCGGCGGGGCGCCCGCCACCAGCACCTTGCCGAGCTCGCCCTCGGCATGGACCAGCAGGAACTCGAGCACGCTGCCGGGCGGCAGCGGCCCGTTCACCGCCGGCCCCCGGGTTGCGCGGCCGAGCGCCGCTGCCTATAGCGGACGGCGACCACCGTCCGTCCGCGGAGCCCGCCCGATCCCATGCGCCTGCTGCTCGCCATCTTCCTGCCGTTCGTGGTCTTCTTCACCATCGGCAGGCCCATCGCCGGCATCATCTGCCTGATCCTCCAGATCACCCTGATCGGCTGGATACCGGCCGCTCTCTGGGCCGTCTACGCCCTCTCGCAGTGGAACACCGATCGCAAGATCGAGGCGGCCAGGCGCGGCTGACCGGGATGCAGCTCCCGCGCATCACCGCCGGCACCGTCGTCAAGCTGGTCATCGCGTCGTTGTGCGTCGGCCTGATCCTCGCCTGGCTGGACACCGATCCGCTGCAGCTCCTCGGCTGGGCTCGCGGCAAGCTCGAGAGCCTGCTCGGCGACGCCGCCGACTGGGTCCAGTGGTCGCTCAAGTACGTCTTCATCGGTGCCGTGATCGTCGTTCCGATCTGGCTGATCAACTATCTCTGGCGGGCGGCGCGGGGAAAGTCGTGAGAACGCGGTGCGGGCAGGCTGGCCCTCCCCGGTCTCGTATCTCGCGCCGCTACGGAAAGCGCAGGCTGGCGAAAAAGCTGCGGGCGTGGGTCTCGAAGGTGGCGGACAGGCGGTTGGTGCCGGCGCGGTAGCGCTCGGACCAGGTGAGCTCGACGGGGGTTCGGCTGCGGGGGTCGATGCAGGTGTAGGCCAGGGTATGGGTGAGGTAGAGGCGGCGGGGCTGGCCCGGGACGGTGCGATTCTCCGTCGTGACGCGGCGCTCGGCGCAGGCGATGCCCAGGGCGGCGTGCTCGGGGCGGGCGCCGCTGGTGGGGCCGTAGGCGCGCGGGCGGTTGCCGGGGCTGGAGGCCGCGGCCTGCTCGGCCGGGGCGACGGCGGCGAGGTAGGCGGCGAGGAGGTCGGTGTCGCTGCAGCCGGCGAATCGTGCCTTGAAGCTGCCGAGGACGCCCGGGTTCGCCGGCTCGGCGCTGACGCTGCCGAAGGTGGTCTGCGGCGTGGCGTCGGGGTCGCCGAAACGATGCACGCCGTTGCCGATATAGCGGGTACGGCCCTGGACGGCGGCCGGCACGGTCACGGCAAGGCTGGTCTGCGGGGTGGTCAGGCGCAGGGTGCCGGCGTCGGGGAGCTCGACGCTGCGGCCGGCCGCACAGGCAGCGAGGAGCAGGGCCAGGGCGAGGCTCGCGGGTCCGAGGCTGGAGCCGGCAGCGCTGGTCATGCGGGTGCTCCGGGTGGTGGTCGATCCCGGGCGGATTGGAGCGCAGGGCCAGGTGCGGCGCAAGCCGTGCCGCTTCGCGTCGCGCCGGGCGGAACCATCGGCCGGGCGGACCGTTGATGGGCGAGACACATCCGGACGAGGGGGTTCGCCATGCTGGGCACAGTGCTGCTCGTGATCCTGATCCTGCTGCTGATCGGTGCCCTGCCGGCCTATCCCTACAGCCGCGGCTGGGGGTACGGGCCGAGCGGCGGGCTCGGCCTGCTCCTGCTGATCGTGCTGATCCTGGTGTTGACCGGCCGGCTCTGACGCCCCGGCCGATCAGCGCTCGAGGCTGCGGCGGGCCTGGTCGAGCTGGTCGATGACGGCACCGGTCATGGCCCGGGTGTCGTCCTGGCCGCCGAGGTCGCGGGGCCGCGCCCCGGCGGCGTAGGCGCGGTCCACGGCGGCCTCGAGGGTGGCCGCGGCGGCGACGAGGTGGCCCAGGTCGTGCCGCTCGCCCAGCCAGTCGAGCATCATCGCGGTGGACAGCAGCATCGCGGTCGGGTTGGCGATGCCCTGCCCGGCGATGTCGGGGGCGCTGCCGTGGCTGGGCTGGAAGAGGGCGTGGTCGGTGCCGATCTCGGCGCAGGGTGCGAGGCCCATGCCGCCGACGAGGCCGCCGCCCAGGTCGGAGATGATGTCGCCGAACATGTTCTCCATGACCAGCACGTCGAACGCCCAGGGCTTCCTGACGAGGTCGAGGGCGGTGGCGTCGACATAGGCGTGGTCGGCCCGGATGTCAGGGAAGCTCCCGGCCCGCTCGTCGAAGATCTTGCGGAAGAACGCCATGGCGACGAAGACGTTGGCCTTGTCGACGCAGGTGACCCGGCCCGGGCGGCCCTTGGCCTTGCGCCGCCGGGCGAGCGCGAAGGCCGTGTCGAACAGGCGCTCGGAGGTGTCGCGGGTGATGACCAGGGTCTCGCGCGCGATCCGGTCGTCCTCGACCCGGCCCTGGCCGCGCGAGGCGAAGAGGCCTTCGGTGGATTCGCGGACGATGACGAAGTCGATGGCGGCGGCGCGCGGGTCGGCCAGAACAGGCGGCGTGCCCGGCAGGGAGCGGACCGGGCGCAGCCCGGCGTAGAGGCCCATCTCGCGGCGCATGTCGAGATGCGGGGCGATCTCGGTGCCGTCGGGAAAGCGGATGTCGGGCAGGCCCATGGCGCCGAAGAGAATGGCGTCGGCGGCCTTGCAGGCGGCCATGACGCCGGGGGCGAGATCCCGGCCGGTGGCCTTGTAGTAGGCCGCACCGCCGTCGTGCTGCACGAGCGCGAGGCCGAGGGCGAAGCGACGCTCGAGGGCCTCGAGCACGGAAAGGGCGGCGTCCATCACCTCCCGGCCGATGCCGTCGCCGGGCAACACCGCCACCTGCAATTCGTTCATGCCGTCACTCTGCCCGCCCGCCGCCGCGGCACGGCGCCGCGCGGCTGTCGATCACTACTGATACGACAACGCATACATTGAGCCGACAGACGGGTCAATCCGCGCTGGCCGGGCGGTCACTCGCGGGCCGCCAGGGTCACCAGGATGCGATTGTCCTGGCGATTGCCGCACCGGCGGCAGCGCAGCCTGCGCTCGAGGTCCATCAGCCGGGTGTGGTCCGGCCGGCCGCGCCCGAGCGCCATGGCGTCGAGCCGGCCCTTGTGGCCGCAGGTCGGGCAGGTGACGGTCACGACGTGCCAGTGCCGGAGGTCACCCAGGCGAATGGCGTAGCGCGGCGGAATGTTGCCTTTTTGTTCCATACCGGAACCCTACGCCGCCGGGCGGCTCGGACAAGGCCGAGCCGGCCTCAGCCGGCGGTGTGGCCGTGGGCGACGACCCGACCGGGGCGACGGGACGATGGCAGGAGGGCTTCGCCCAGCACGTGGTCGAGGCCGGCCGCCAGGGCCGCCCGGCAGAGCCGCGCGTCGGCCCCGACATGACAGAACGTGCGCAGGCCGAGCCGGCCGGCCGTGGCGACGAGCAGGGCCGGCAGCGCCGCCGGGCCCGGTTCCGTGCCGCCGGACGGGGCCGCGGCTGCGTCCGCGAGGTCCAGCGACAGGCCGACCACGCCGCTGCCGGCGAGCTGCTCGACCAGCGGTGCCACCACGCCACGCGGCCCGGTGCCGCGACCATCGAGGCGTGCCGACACCACCCTCGCCGTCACCCCCAGCGTGAACGGCCGCAGATAGCTCACGAGCTCCCTGAGGCGCGGCTGCGGCAGGGTCGGGGGCACGTTCCGGAGCTCGACCAGGAGCCGTCGGCGGGCCCGCGGCGGCAGCCGCCGGCAGGCCAGCATCAGCGGCTCGCGATGCCGCATGCCGGCGAGCGTCGCGTAGTCGACGGGGATCAGCAGGGCCGCCCGAAAGCCGGGCGCAGCCAGCATGGAAGCCGCCTGCGCCACGTGCCAGCGGTCGAGTGCCGCCGTCTCGTCCGCGCCGCCGGCCTTGGGGTCGGGCCGCGGCACGGGCATCCCCGCCACCTTCGTCACGGTGTCGAGGGCATAGATCGAGACCAGCCGCTTCCTGACGTTGAGGACCGGCGCGAAGTGGGGCTCCAGCCGTCCGGCAAGCGCCGCCAGAGCGGTATCGGCGGGGCTCTCGGCCGGTGCCTCGGCGGCGGCCACAATCGCCTCGAGGGCCGCTGACGAGCGGGCGTCGGCAAGGGCGGTGTCGAGATCGAGCGGCAGCGTCCTGAGCCGGCAGGCCACACCGCCCGGGATCATGCCGCAGAGCCGGTCGGTGATCTCGCTGGCGATGCGCCGGGCGAGGAGCTCGGCGGCGGCCCGCTCCTGGTCGGTGAGCAAGAGGAGGAAGCGCTCGGCCGGCAGGGCCACGTAGAGATCGTTGGCCCCCAGGCGGCGGGCGAGGATGCCCTCGACCAGCTGGTAGGCCTTCTCCCGCGCCTGCGGCCAGCGCCGGGCGAAGCGCCGGCCGAGCTCGCCGATGTCGACCAGGAAGAGCCCGCCCCTGCCGCGCCGCGCCGGCAGGGTCCGGTGGTGCGCCAAGAGCGCGTCGAGGCGGGCGGCCACGGTCGCCGGCGTGCGCGGATCGAGGCCGGCGGCGCTGCGCGGCGGGTAGAGCTCGAAGGCCGGTGCCGCGGCAGGCGGACCGGCCGCGCCGGTCTCGGCCGGCCGCCGCTCCAGCATGGTCGAACAGCTCTCCATCATCGCGTGCATCCGCTGCCGGGCCCTGAGCGCGGGCCGCCCCCGCGGTCGCTACGGCCGGCGGGAGCATGCCACGGCGAGGCTTAAGGACGCGTTAACGTCGACGCCGGACGGTCCGGCCGGCTCCGGACCTTCGCAGGGCCGCTGGCCGTGGCCTGGTCGCGCCTCCCGCCGAGCAGGCCGGTGACGGACTTGTAGAGGCCGAGCGTCAGGGCCAGGGCGCTCATCAGCGACAGGACCAGCTCGACGACGCGCCTGAGCGCGGTCGGCTCGAGGGAGTAGCGCACGGTGAGATGGGGCACGGCGCCGATGCCGTAGGCTTCCCGCGCGCTCGACGCGAACCGAACGAAGCCGATGCGCTCGCGCTCGTCGACCCTGCAGCCGATGCCCTCGAACGGGTCCCGGTCGCAGGCGACGAGCGGTGCGGCGGCGATCGCGAAGGTCAGGCCGGCCGCCTCGTTCCGGGCGGCGCGGGCGACACCGCGGGCCACGTCCCATTCGTAGGCCCGCGGCAGCTCGCTGCCGGCGACCAGGACCGAGGTTTCGCTGCCGGGCTCCCGACAGGGCGGCTCGCGCCAGGTCACCGCCGCCGGGCTCCATGCCGCCCCGTCACAGGAGCGGATCGTGACGAGAAAGCGCCGCCGGGCGGACGCCAGGCCAAAGGACGTCGCCATCAGGCTCAGCCTCGCCTCGTCGATGACCACGGTGCGAAAGGGTGTCGAGGCCGGCAAGCCGACGAGGTCGAAGCCGAGCCAGGCAACCAGGCGGGTGCGCTCGGTCGTCTGCCCGATGCCGGCGCTGAGCACATGGTCGACCCGGCCAGGCTCGCTCGGGTCCGCGTCCGCGAGGGTAAGATCGCTCGTCGGCAGCACCAGCAGGCGGCCCTGACCCAGGGCGGCGCCCGGCGCCAGCAGCAAGGAGACGGCGACGGTGCACCAAGCCAACCGGCGGCGCATGGGAACTCTCCGAGGTCGGGAACGGCCACCAAGGATAGCGCCGCTCGCCCACCGGGGCCAGGCGTGCCGGGGCACGCGGCCGACACGCATGCCCGGGCAGCGTTCGGGGGGCGAGCCGACCCTGCCGCGCTCCGGCATGGCGCGCCGCCGCTGCCTGCGGTATGCCAGTGGCCAGGCCGCGGTCGGTGGCGCCGGGCCGCAGGGAGGACGACCATCATGCTGGAGAAGCGCCCGTTCGGCCGGACCGGTCACCTGAGCTCGGCCGTCATCTTCGGGGCGGCAGCGCTCGCCCGGGTCGATCAGGCCACCGCCGATGCCGTGCTCGAGCTGCTGCTCGAGCACGGGGTCAACCACATCGACACGGCCGCCAGCTACGGCGATGCCGAGCTGCGGATCGGCCCCTGGATGGACCGGCACCGGGGCGATTTCTTTCTCGCCACCAAGACCCGCGAACGGGACCGGAAGGCGGCGCGCGACGACATCCACCGCTCGCTCGAGCGGCTGCGCACCGATCGGATCGACCTGATCCAGCTCCATTCCCTGTCCCATCCCGACGAATGGGACCAGGCACTGTCGCCGGGCGGGGCGCTCGACGCCTGCCTGGAGGCCAGGGCGGCGGGGCTGGTGCGCTTCATCGGGGTGACCGGTCACGGCTGGACGATCGCGGCCATGCACCGGCGCAGCCTCGAGCGCTTCGCCTTCGATTCGGTGCTGATGCCGTGGAACTGGTTCTGCGCCGAGCGCCCGGCCTACGCCGCGGACTTCCGGGCGACGCTCGAGCTCTGCACGGCGCACGGCGTGGCGGTGCAGACGATCAAGGCCATCGCCCGCGGCCCCTGGGCGGCGGATGCCACGCGCGACCACAGCACCTGGTACCAGCCGCTCGAGGACGAGGCCGCGATCCGCACGGCCGTGCACTGGGTGCTGGCGACCCCCGGCATCTTCCTGAATTCGGTCGGCGACGTCACGCTCCTGCCGGCGGTGCTGCGTGCCGCCGAGGCGCTGCCCGCCACGGTCGATGACGCGGCCATGGCCGCGGTCGCCAGCCGGACCGGGATGACGTCGATCTTCGGCATCTAGGACCCGGTCCGCGGAACGGCTGCGACGGCGGTCGGCGCTTGTTTCGTCGCCGGCCAGCGGTTACCACCCGGGCGGTGCCGTGCCAGCCGCCGCGCCCTCGTTCACCACCAGCCCCGCAGGTGCCGATGCCCGACGATCCCCGAGCGCTGCTCGCCGACCTCTTGGCCCTGGCCGACGCGGCCGGCCGCGAGATCATGCGCCACTACGCGGGCGACGCCGCGGTCAGCCTGAAGGCCGATGCGTCGCCGGTGACCGCGGCCGACGAGGCCGGGGAGGCGATCATCCTGGCGGGCCTGGCCCGGCTGACACCTGAGATCCCGGTGGTCGCCGAGGAGGCGGTCGCCAAGGGGCAGGTGCCGGAAGTCGGCGACGGCCCCTTCTGGCTGGTCGACCCGCTCGACGGGACCAAGGAGTTCATCCAGAAGCGCGGCGAGTTCACGGTCAACATCGGCCTCGTCGAGGCTCGCCGGCCGGTGCTGGGCGTGGTGCTGGCCCCGGCGATCGACACCGCCTGGTGGGGGGCGGTGGGCCAGGGGGCGATGCGGCGCAAGGCCGGGGTGGTCGAGGCCATCGCCGTGCGGCCGACCCCGCCGGCCGGCGGTCTGGTGGCGGTGGCCAGCCGCTCGCATCGCGACCTCGAGACCGATGCCTGGCTCACTGCGCACGGCATCACCGAGACCATATCCTGCGGCAGCTCGCTCAAGTTCTGTGCCGTGGCCGAGGGCCGCGCCGACGTCTATCCGCGCTTCGGGCGGACGATGGAGTGGGACACGGCGGCCGGGCACGCGGTGCTGCGCGCCGCCGGCGGCGAGGTGGTGACGACGACGGGCGAGCCCTTCCTCTACACCAAGCCCGGCTTCGCCAATGACGGCGGCTTCATCGCCCGGGCGCACGGCTGACGCGCCGCGACAACGATGGCGGGGCTCGCGCTCGCCGCACGGATGCTGCGCCTGCTGCCGGCCGAGACCGCGCACGACATCGCAATCCGGGCACTCGCCGTCGCGCCGCGGCTGCCGCTCGCCGTGCCGCCGGGGCTCGGGGTCCGGGTGGCCGGGCTCGACCTCGCCCACCCGTTGGGCCTCGCCGCCGGTTTCGACAAGAATGCGGCGGCGCTCGGCGGGCTGGCACGGCTCGGTTTCGCCTGGATCGAGGCCGGCACCGTCACGCCGCGGCCGCAACCCGGCAACCCTAGGCCGCGACTCTTCCGGCTGGTCGAGGACCGGGCGATCATCAACCGCATGGGCTTCAACAATGCCGGGCTCGACGCCTTCGCCGCACGGCTGGCCGCCCGCCCGCGGGGCGTCGTGGTCGGTGCCAATATCGGCATCAACAAGGACGAGGCGGACCCGGCCTCGGCCTATGCGCGCGGTGCAGAGCGGCTGCTGCCGCTCGCCGACTACGTCACCGTCAACGTCTCCTCGCCGAACACGCCCGGCCTGCGCGACCTGCAGGAGCGCCGCGCCCTGGGCGTGGTGCTCGAGGCGGTGACGGCGGCGCGCCGGCGGCACGTGGCGGCGGGTGGCGGGCATCGACCGGTCTTCCTCAAGGTCGCACCCGATCTCGACGACGCGGCGGCCCTCGCCATCGTCGAGGAGGCGATCGAGCGGGGTGTGGACGGGCTGATCGTCTCGAACACCACCCTGGCCCGGCCGGCGGGGCTGCGCTCGGCCGAGCGGGGCGAGGCCGGCGGCCTGAGCGGGCGGCCGCTGCTCGCCCCTGCAACCCGGCTCCTTGGCCTGATGGCCCGGCACGCGGCCGGGCGCATCGCCTTCATCGGCGTCGGCGGCATCGCAACGGGGGCCGACGCCTACGCCAAGATCCTCAACGGCGCGACCGCCCTCCAGCTCTATACCGCCTTCGTCTACGAGGGGCCGGGGATCGTCCAGCGCATCCTGGACGGGCTGGCCGAATGCCTGGCGCGGGACGGCCACGCCAGCCTCGCGGCGGCGGTCGGGGCGGGGCTGCCTTGAGAGGAGCGTCGGGCGCTCGTGCCCGGTGCCGCCCCCGCCAACAGCCTTGACGGCGCTCGCGCCACCATCTACGCCATTACCGTGGTGATTTGAGCCGGTCGGCTTGCGGGCCACGTTAAACAATCCGCTAAAAGACCGGGTGCGGTTCGGGCCCTGGTCTTTTTTCGACCGGGGCTTTTTTGCTTTCGCCCGGCCCAGCCGGGCCGAGGGGGACCGGCGATGGCGGAGCGGGACGAGACGGGCTGGCGGCTCGAGACGCGGCTGGTGCAGGGGGCGATCGACCGCTCGCACCACGGCGAGACCTCGGAAGCCCTCTACCTCACCTCGGGCTTCGTCTACGACCGGGCAGGCGATGCCGAGGATCGCTTCAAGGACCGCGCCCCGGGCTTCATGTACAGTCGCTACGGCAACCCGACCGTGGCCACGTTCGAGGCGCGGCTGGCGGCGATCGAGGGTGCGGAGGCGTGCTGTGCGGTGAGCTCCGGGATGGCCGCGGTCAACGCCGCCCTGATGTGCCGGCTCAAGGCCGGCGACCGGGTGGTGGCGGCCCGCGCCCTGTTCGGCTCCTGCCGCTACATCATCGGCGAGATCCTGCCGCGCTTCGGGGTCGCGACCACGTTCGTCGACGGCCGTGATCTCGATGCCTGGCGCGCGGCCCTGGCCCGGCCGGCGACCATGGTGTTCTTCGAGACGCCGTCCAACCCGACGCTCGAGCTCATCGACATTGCGGCCGTGGCCGATCTCGCGCATGCCGCCGGGGCCGAGGTCGTGGTCGACAACGTCTTCTCCACGCCGCTGCTGCAGCGGCCGCTCGAGCTCGGTGCCGACATCGTCGTCTATTCGGCGACCAAGCACATCGACGGCCAGGGCCGCTGCCTCGGCGGGGCGGTGCTGGGCACGCAGCGGTTTCGGGACGCGGTGCTGCACCCCTATCTCAAGCATACCGGGCCTAGCCTCAGCCCGTTCAATGCGTGGCTGCTGCTCAAGGGGCTGGAGACGCTGCCGCTCCGCGTCGACCAGCAGTGCCGGTCGGCGCTCACCCTGGCCCGGCGCCTCGAGGCGCATCCAGGGGTGCGCCGGGTGATCTATCCGGGGCTGGAGAGCCACCCGCAGCACGACCTGGCGCGCCGGCAGATGGCGGCGGGCTCGACGCTCGTGGCATTCTACGTGGGCGGCGGCAAGGAGCGAGCCTTCGCGGTCCTGAACCGGCTGCGGCTGATCGCGATCTCCAACAATCTGGGCGATGCCAAGAGCCTCGTCACCCATCCGGCGACGACCACCCATTCCAAGCTGCCGCCGGCCGAACGGGTGGACCTCGGCATCGATGACGACCTGATCCGCCTTTCGGTTGGCCTCGAGCACGTCGACGACCTGATCGACGATCTCGACCGGGCCCTCGAGTGACCGGCGGCTTGACCGGCAGCCGGGCCGGCCGGCAGAACGGCGGCGGCGCAACCGGGCAGCGCTGCCGCTGTCCGCGAGGTTGAAGGGCTGCAGGGATGACGGAGAGCGGGGCCGGAAACGGTCGGGAGACGGCGATCGAGCTGGTGCTGTTCGATCTGGGCGGGGTGCTGATCGACTGGGAGCCGCGCCGGCTCTACCGCAAGATCTTCGCCGACGAGGCCCGGATGGAGGCGTTCCTGGCGACAATCTGCACGCCCGCCTGGAACCTCGAGCTCGACCGCGGCCGGCCGTTCGCCGGGGCGGTGGCCGAGCTCGTCGCCCGCCACCCGCAGGAGCGCGAGCCGATCGAGGCCTTCCACAAGCGGTGGATCGAGATGATCGGCGGGCCGATCTCCGGCACGGTGACACTGCTCGAGGCGCTGCAGCGGCGGGGGCGGAAGCTGCGCGCCCTCACCAACTGGTCGGCGGAGACCTTCCCGCTCGTCCGCCACGACCCGGTCTACGGCTTTCTCGACCACTTCGAGACCATCTACGTCTCGGGCGAGCTCGGCCTGATCAAGCCCGAGCCCGAGATTTTCGTGCACGTGCTGGACGATCTGGGTCTCGCCGCCGGCCGTGTGCTGTTCATCGACGACTCGGCCAAGAACATCGCCACCGCCGACCGAATGGGCTTCGCCACCCACCGCTTCACCGAGCCGGCGGCGCTCGCGGCCGACCTGCGCCGGCACGGGCTCCTGGACTGAGCGGCATGCGCCGGGTCCTGGGCATCCTCGGCGCCGCCGGCCTGACCCTGGGTCTCGGTGCTGCCGGGGTGGTGGCCTGGCTGGCCTTCGCGTCGCTGCCCCGGCTCGACGGCGAGCTGCGGCTGGCCGGACTCGCGGCCCCGGTGACCATCGCCCGGGACGCGCTGGGCGTGCCGCTGATCGAGGCGGCGAGCGAGCGCGATGCCGCCTTCGCGCTGGGCTTCGTCCACGCCCAGGACCGGCTCTGGCAGATGGAGATGAGCCGGCGGATCGGTGCCGGCCGGCTGGCGGAGGTGGTGGGCGAGCCCGGTCTCGGCACCGACCGGTTCATGCGGCTGCTCGGCCTGTACCGTGCGGCGGAGGCGGCGCTGGCGCATCTCTCGCCCGAGGCGATCGCGCGTCTCGAGGCCTATGCGGCGGGCGTCAACGCGCTGATCGTCGACCGCCACCGGCCGCTGCCGCCCGAGTTCCTGCTGCTGCGGCATCGCCCGGAGCCCTGGCGGCCGGCGGACAGCCTGGTCCTGGTCAAGACCATGGCGCTGAGCCTGGTCGAGAGCTGGCGGCACGAGCTGACCCGGGCGAGCCTCCTGGCGCACGTCCCCGAGGCGGCGCTGGCCGATCTATGGCCGCCGCCGCGGCCGGGCAGCGTGACGACGCTGGCGATCGCCGCGGCGGCGACGGGCCGTGCCGAGGCCCCCGCGGACCCGGCGACGGCTGCCGCCGCGGCGCCGATCGCCGGCATGGCGGAGGCCCTGCTGGCGGGCCTGCCCGGCATCGGCGAGACCGGACAGGGCTCAAACATCTGGGCGGTCGCCGGGGCGCATACGGCGAGCGGGGCGGCGCTGCTCGCCAACGATCCGCATCTGAGCGCCGGCACGCCGGCGCACTGGTACCTGGCGGCGATCCGGACGCCTGCGGGCCTGGTCCAGGGCGCCACCCTGCCAGCCCTGCCGGTCATGGTCATCGGCCGCAACGAGACCATCGCCTGGGGCTTCACCAACACCGCCGGCGACACCGAGGACCTGTTCGTCGAGCGGCTCGATCCGGCCGACCCGGAGCGCTACCTCACACCTGCTGGCAGCGTCCCGTTCGCCGTGCGCGAGGAGATCATCGCGGTCAAGGGGCGGGAGCCCGTCGTCGTTCGGGTGCGCGCGACCCGCAACGGCCCGGTGCTCTCCGATTTCCTGCCCAACGCCGCCGCCGCCGCCGGCGAGGGGCACGTGCTGGCGCTCCGCTGGACCGCGCTCGAGCCCGAGGACACGACCCTCGAGGCAGGCATCGCGCTGGCCCGGGCGACAGGCTGGCGCGACTTCACGGCCGCCGTCGACCGCTTCACCAGCCCGACCCAGAACGCGTTTTACGCCGACCGAAGCGGCAGCATCGGGGTGCGGCTCGCCGGTCGCCTGCCCGTCCGCAGCCGCGGCAGCGGCCGCCTGCCGGTGCCCGGCTGGACCGGCGACCACGACTGGCAGGGCCTCCTTCCGGCGGCGGCGAACCCGGCGGGCCGCGACCCCGGGGCCGGCTATCTGCTGAACGCCAACAACCGGCTCGTCGGCGACGACTTCCCGCATCTGGTCACCAGCGACTGGAACGACGACCTGCGGGCGAGGCGGATCGACAGGGTGCTGCGCGACGCGGTGGCCGCGGACACAGCGCTCGATGTCGAGGCGATGCGCGAGCTGCAGCGCGATCGCCGCTCGATGCTGGCACTGGACTTCCTGCCCCTGCTGCGCGCTGTCCCGGCCGGGGATGCGCGGAGCGCCGACATTCTGGCGGCCCTGGCCGCCTGGGATGGGACCAGCGACGGCGAGCGGCCCGAGCCGCTGGTGTTCCAGGCCTGGTACCGCGCCATGGTCCGGCACGTGCTCGAGGACGAGCTCGGCCCCGGCTTCACCGCCTATCAGGGCATCCGGGCGTCGGCGATGCGCCACATCCTCGACGCCGCACCGCAGTGGTGCGATGACGTGCGCACGCCGGCGCGGGTTGAGAGCTGCGCCGACATGGCCCGCCTGGCACTGGCGACGGCGCTGGCCGAGCTGACGGCTGCGCACGGGCCGGACTGGCGGCGCTGGCGCTGGGGCGAGGCGAGCCGGGTGCGCATGGCGCATCGGCCGCTCGATGCCGTCTGGGGCCTGCGCCGGCTGTTCTCGCTCGCGGCGCCGGGTGGCGGCGACGCCGGGACGGTCGACGTCGCCCGCTACGCGGCGAGCGATCCCTACGCCACGGTGATGGCGGCGAGCCTCCGGCTGGTGGCCGACCTGGCGGAGCCCAATGTCCTGCACGCCATCCTGCCGGCCGGCCAGTCCGGCCATCCGCTGTCGCCGCACTTCGCCGACCAGAAGGCGGCATGGCGCGCCGGCCACCTGCACCGCATCGCCGTCGCCGATGACGCGAGGGAACACCGTCACATTTTGACCCTGCTGCCGGCCGATGGCGGCTGAATGGCAGGACCAGTGCCCTTGCACTCTTTCGGGAATTTCTCGGATCGGCTATGCGGGCAGCACGTACCGTGCGGTTTGCGGGAACTTTGGAGGCGAGCCATGAGGCAGCGTCGTGCAGCCGGGTGAGCTGCGCAGCTTCGGCCAGCGGCTGCGGGCGCTCAGGCTCGGGCTCGAGCTCAGCCAGGCGGAGCTGGCCCGACGGATCGGCCGCCACCAGACGGCGATCGGCCCCTATGAGCGCGACGAGTACATGCCGAGCCGGGACGTGGTCGAGAAGCTCGCCGGCGCGCTCGGGACCAGCCCGGAATACCTGCAGTTCGGCCGCAGCCCGCACCGCAGCAGCCTGCCCCGGCTCGGCCGGCTGGGGACCGCCGGCCAGTTGTACCAGGCCGAGCGGACACCAACCCTGTCGCTTGCCGAGGAGCGGCTGGTGGCGATGACCGTGGCCGACGAGGCCATGCTGCCGGTGTTCCGCCCCGGCCAGGTCCTGCTCGTGGCACGCGTCGCCAGCACCGAGCTCGAGCCGCTGGTCGGCCGCCACGTGGTGGCGGAGCTCGCCGACGGACGCCAGTTCCTGCGCCGGCTGCAACCGGCGGCCGACGCGGGCAGCTATCTTTTGGCGGCCTACCAGGCGCCGCCCCTCGGGCCGCTGCGGCCGGTCGCGGCACGGCTCGTGGCGGGCGTGCTGGAGCGCGAGGCGGTCGCCGGCGACACTCAAGAGCCTGCCACTTACGGTTGATGAGAAATTCGCGATTCGCTGGAAGTTTAAAATATCGCGAGTATTTTAGATAAATAAGGTAGTTCGGGGGTGCCGGCGCAGCCATGCAACCGCTACGTTCGCACACGAGGGGATCGGAAACAGGATGAACCAGGTCGCCAACAAGGCTGTCGGCAAGGGCGTGGGCGGGCGCAGCCGTGCCCTCGACGTCGACCACTATGTCAGCCTGCGCATCCGCCAGCGGCGGATCATGCTCGGCCTCACCCAGCAGCAGATGGCCGAGCTGATCGGTGTCACCTACCAGCAGGCGCACAAGTACGAGACCGGCATCAACCGCATATCCGCGGGCCGGCTCTACCAGATCGCCCAGGCGCTCGGCGTCGACATCGGCTACTTCTTCGACGACATCGAGCCCGACCAGCAGGCGCGCACGAAGTCCTCGGAGATGATGCCGCAGCAGCGCATGCTGCTCGAGCTCGCGCGCAACTTTGCCGCGATCGGCAACCGCAAGCACCAGGACGCGATCTGCAACCTGGCACGGGTGCTGGCCTCGGGCGAGCGCGCACCGAACTGAGCCGCGCCACGGCGAGGCCCCGTCGCCGCGGCGGCGCAACGCTCCGTTAACCCGCGACTGTCATCCTGTGGTTCCCGCAACCGGAGCCAGAAGGGGCAGTCGCCGATGCGTCGCGGTTCGAATCGGGCCGAAGGGCCGGCTTTGGCGTTGGTCCTGGTAGCGACCCTGGCGCTCGCCGCGGCACCGCTGCCGTCCCTCGAGCCGGGCTCCGGGGTGGCCTGGGCCAAGGGTGGCGGCGGCCAGGGTGGCGGCAACGGGAGTGGCCACGGCGACGGCCGGGGTGGCGGCGACACTCTCGGCGGCGGTCCCGGCCACGGCGCCGGCACGAGTGGTGCGCGCGGCCGGGGTGGCGATGCGGAGGC